>CACJSL010000001.1 GCA_902596065.1 uncultured Alphaproteobacteria bacterium
AAATTTAGATGTAAAATTATTTATTTTAAAAAAATATTTTGATATTTGTGAGCTAAGAATAGTTTGATTTCCACTACTTTGATTTGGTAAAAACAAAGTTACAAATAAAAAGGGCAAAAGAAAAATTAGTTTATTTTTATTTATTTTTAGTAAGCACATTTCTTTTTCCCGCATTGCTTGGTTCGCTTATAATGCCATCCTCTTCCATTTTTTCAACAATTCTGGCAGCTCTATTGTATCCAATTTGTAGATATCTTTGAACAAAGCTAGTAGAAACTTTTTGTTGATCTATTACAAGATTAACCGCTTTTTCATACAATTCATCAACATTTTTATTTGCAAATTCAAGCTCTAAGCCGCCCTGTTTATCATTTTCAAAATTGTCTATTTCTATATCTTCTTGGGCTTCATTCGTTTTCTGAGACTTAATATATTCAACTATAGATTCAATCTCATTTTCTGACACAAATCCCCCATGCACTCTATTAAGACTTGCTCCGTTTTCAATGAATAACATATCGCCACTGCCTAAGAGTTGCTCAGCCCCCATTTCATTTAATATTGTTCGGCTGTCAAACCGACTAGCTACTCTGAAACTTATTCGACTTGGAAAGTTAGCTTTTATTGTTCCTGTTATTACATCAACGCTTGGTCGTTGGGTAGCCGCTATTATATGTATCCCCGATGCTCTTGCCATTTGCGCTAATCTTTGAACAAGGTTTTCAACTTCTTTTCCAGCAACCATCATTAGGTCGGCCATTTCATCAATTATAACTACTATTAATGGCATTTTTTCAAGACTGATTTCTTTTTTTTCAATAATTGGCTTTCTTGTTTCTTTGTCTATTCCTGTCTGTGCCTCTCTATAAAGCTTTCTACCACCAGAAATGGCTTTTAGAATTTTTAGATTAAAAGAATCTATATTTTTAACATTTAGTGAACTCATTAATCTGTAACGAGTTTCCATTTCTCTAACAACCCACTTAAGGGCATAAACAGCTTTATTTGGATTTGTAACAACTGGAGTCAATAAATGAGGAATATCTTCATATACACTAAGTTCAAGCATTTTAGGATCAATAAGAATTAATTTGCATTCACTAGGAGTAAATTTATATAATAAACTAATAATCATTGAATTAATTCCTACAGATTTACCTGAACCTGTTGTTCCAGCAATCAGCAAATGTGGCATTTTTTCTAAATTTGTAAACTTTTTTTCACCAGATATATTTTTTCCTAAAGCTAGAATTAATCCTTCTTCACTATTTTTAAAGTATTCATCATCTATTAAATCGCCTAGGAGAACTGCTTCCCGTTTTTGATTGGGAATTTCAATTCCAACACTAGTTTTTCCTGGTTGCGTAGCTATTCTTGTACTTATTGATGACATGGCCCTAGCAATATCTTCAGACAAACCAACAATTTTACTAGTTTTGACACCCGCTGCTGGAATGAACTCAAATAAAGTTACAACAGGTCCAGACTTGTAGCTAACTATTTTTCCTTCAACTCCATATTCATGCAGTGTTGACTCTAATTTTTTAGATAGATCCAAATTAATTTTTTCCAATTCTCTAGAAGAAAATTTTTTTTGAACTGATTTCTTTAATAAATTTATATTTGGTAAAACATAATTAGTATCACCAATGTTTTTCTGAGATATGTTTTGTTTTGAAAAAATTTTTTTGCTTTTAAATCCTTTTAAAATAATTGGTTCAACCCTTTTTTTATTTTTTCTTTTATGAAGTTTGTGAACTGGTAAATTATTATTTGTTTTTCTATTAAATTTTTTTATAAATATCAAAATTATTTTTATTGGCAAAATAGTTATTATAATTATATTGTAAAAAAATTTACTGAATTTTGAAAAATATTTTAAGTTAATATTAATGCTGTACATTATTAAAAGTATAGCAATTAAGCCCAACACAGAAACTGATATCTGGATAAAAAATTACTTTATAATTAGAGGGTATTTTATCTTGTAAGGACTTGTGGGCAAAGACTTGTGAGTTTTGATTATTTGGATTTTCTAAAATTTTATTGAGATTGTTTTGCGATATGTCTTTTTTTAAAACTATCAATTTTAAATCATTAAACTCATAAGACTTTTCCATTTCTATAAAATTAAAGTTGCAATTTTTTTCTAAAAAAATAATTAATTTATCTTTGTTTGTTGAATTGTTTACAGAAAAATTAATTTTCATAATTTCTATTTCCAAATAATAATGTTCCTACTCTAATATAAGAGGCCCCACACCTCAGTCCATCAACGTAATCTTTGCTCATTCCCATACTAAGATTGATTATATTATTTCTTTTTGCAATATCATTTAACTTTTTAAAATAAAATATAGGGTTTTTATCTATAGGGGGTATGCACATTAAACCTAAAATATTTAATTTTAAATCATGGTTGCAATACTCAATAAAACTGTCTGCGACTTCTGGCATAATTCCACTTTTAGTTTTTTCCTTTCCAATATTTACTTGTATAAAAAAAGCTTTATTTTTAATTGACTCTTTGTATTTGCTAAACTCATTAGCTAGTTTTTCTCGATCAAGAGTTTGAAATAAATCAAATATTTTTATGGCATTTTTTACTTTGTTGGTTTGAAGTGGTCCTGTTAAATGAAGCTCCAAATCTTGGAAATTTTTTTTCAAATTCAAAAATTTTTTTTCAGCTTCTTGGACTCTGTTTTCTCCAAAAATTCTAATTCCGGAGTTTATAGCTTTTTCAATAGATGCAATTGAGTGGTTTTTAGAAATTGCAACCATTTTTACGTTTTTAGTGCTATATTTGCTTATATTCTTCAATATTTGTTGATAATTAGAAGGATTAAAGGTCATTTTATGTTGTAAAAATACAACAATTTTTCAAAAAAAACATAAATTTTGTTATAAAATTCGAAAAAAGTTGGCTTTTTGTGTAGATGTTCATCTGTGTAAAAATAACTTTTACACTATTAATGAATATTCATTAACTCAAAAGGAGTAAATTATGAAAAAAGAACTATTAATCGCGTCTGCTCTAGTTGGATCTTTGGGTTTAGCTGGTGTAGCTGAAGCGGCTTCTGCTACTATGTCAGGACATAATCGTGTTGGTGTAAAAGGTACAGATGCTGATAACGCATCAAATGGATCTACTAACGCTTCTAACAGACAGTCTACTTTTTCTGTTAGCTTATCTGAAACTACTGATGGTGGTATTGGAATCTCTACTGGTTTTGACCTTTCAGAGGAATCTCTAGGTTTAGACCCAAGTGGTATTACTTTGACTTTCACAAGTGGTGCTAAACTGGACTTAATTGAAGCAGGTAATGCTGCAAATACTCATTTAGCTTCAGTTCCTGGTGCTTCAGGTGAAATGGGAATTTCTGCTGCTACTGATACTAACGCTCCAACTACCCTAACTTTTGCTAGTGGTGGTGATAACGTTGGTTTCGAATTCCACACTGCTGCTGATGCATTTGGTGTTGATGGTTTAAAAGCAAGTGTATCTTTCTCAGATAACAGTGATGCTGCTAACACTACTGCTAATCACACTGATGCAGGAATGATGTCAGTAGGTGCTTCATATGTTACAGATGCTGGTGATACTACAGTAACTATTGGTGGTGGTTTGTACCAAGGTTCTACAACTTCAACTACTTCACTTTATGAAGATGAAGGTTTTGCAATTGCACTTTCTGCTGTAACTGGTGACCTAACTGTAGGTGTTGGTTATGCTGATGGTACTAACGTTGGACAGGCTACTTCTGCTGCTTCTATCGATGGCCAATCTGATGGTTATGCGGTAACTGGCGCTTCAGTTCTAAAAGCTGGTGCTAAATATGTTAGCGGTGATATTACTTTTGCTGTAGGCGTAACTGCTGGTGAAGGTAACGATGGTGATATCGCAGCTGCTGTTTCAGGATCTGATGACTCTTATGATGCAACAAGTGCAAGCATTTCTTACGCTGTTGCTTCAGGTGTTACTGCAGTTCTTGGTTGGACAGACGTTTCTCGTGATGACAATGGTTCAGCGGCATCTGATGCTTCTGGATCTTCATGGTACGTTGGAGCAACTGTAAGCTTCTAATAAACCTATAAAATGTTATATAAAAGCGGCCTTAGGCCGCTTTTTTTTTGTTTATTTTACTCAAGCATTATTATACTAAAGGTTATTGATGAATAAAATTTTTCCAAACTGTCTAATATTTTTTTTGATGTTTTTTATTTTTTCATGTGCAGGTAACAGAGAAAAAAAAGATAATTCAGAGCTATATAGTAAAAGCCAAACCAGAGGTGCGATTATTGAAAGAACGGGCGCAACAATAGGAGGTGATGACACCGCTAAAGGAAGAAGGCTACAAATGGAATATGCAGAAAATAAAATGGCAAGTGGCGGTGGGTTATTTGGAAAAAAAGGTGTTGACTTGTTGAATCAAGATAAGCAAACAGCCTCAATAGGAGTGGGCATGCCTATTAATCCATATTTGTGGAAAGCTAGTCTTGAAACAATAAGTTTTATGCCTTTGTCATCTGCTGATCCTTTTGCGGGCCTTATCATTACTGATTGGTACTCACAAAACAACACTAATGAGAGATGCAAACTTAATATTTTTATAAGAGGTGTAGAATTGAAAACTTCAAACTTAAAGGTTAACTCTTTCTGCCAAACACTATCTGATACAAATAATTGGATTGGCGATGAAACAGATATTGATATTAATGCTCAAATTGAAAATGCAATTTTAAATAAAGCAAAAAAACTCAAACTTTCAACCAATTAAAACGTGTCTTCCCGATACAATCATAAAAAAGCTGAGGCTTACTGGCAAGAAGTATGGGATCAAAAAAATATATTCAATGCCAAAACAGATAAAAATAAAAAAAAATATTATGTATTAGAAATGTTTCCATATCCCTCTGGAAAAATACATATGGGACATGTTAGAAATTATACATTAGGTGATGTTGTTGCTAGATACAAAAAAATGAAAGGGTTTAATGTTCTTCATCCAATGGGGTGGGATGCTTTTGGTCTGCCTGCAGAAAATGCAGCATTAGTCGAAAAAAAACCCCCATCGGAATGGACATATAACAATATTAATGTAATGCGTTCACAATTAAAATCTATGGGTCTTTCTCTTGATTGGTCAAGAGAAATAGCCACTTGTCATCCTAAGTATTATCAGCACGAACAATCTTTCTTTATAGATATGTTTAACAATGGCCTAGCATACAAAAAAAAATCATTGGTAAACTGGGATCCAATTGACCAAACAGTTTTAGCAAATGAGCAAGTTATTGATGGAAAAGGTTGGAGGTCAGGCGCTCTAGTGGAATCCAAAGAATTGTCGCAGTGGTTTTTAAAAACAAGTGCATATTCTGAGGAGCTTTTAAGTTGCTTAAATGAATTAGATAGGTGGCCAGAGAAAGTTAAAATAATGCAATCTAATTGGATAGGAAAATCTATAGGAGCAGAAATAATATTTAAGATGATAAATTCAAATAATTATTCTACTAACTTATTAAAAGTATTTACCACAAGACCAGATACTATCTTTGGGGCAACTTTTTGTGCTATATCTCTAGAACATCCATTGGCAAAAGAAATTATTGAGAATAATTTAGAGGCTAAAAACTTTCATACATCTTGTTTCAGTGTTGATACTGAAAAAGAAAAATTAGGATTTAAAACAGAAATTTTGATAAAACATCCTTTCATAGAAAATAAAACAATTCCCTTATTTTTAGCTAATTTCGTATTAATGGATTATGGCTCAGGTGCAATATTTGGATGTCCTGCCCACGATCAAAGAGATTTGGATTTTGCTAATAAATATAATTTAGAAATTATTCCTGTTGTTCTCCCAAATAATAAAAAAGAAAATGACTTTAAGATAACAAATGAGGCATTCGTAGGACGAGGTAGATTAATTAATTCCTCTTTTTTAAATGGTTTAGAAATTGAGGAAGCTAAGAAAATAATTATTAAGAATTTAAAGAACATTAATTGCGGTAAAGATAAAACGACTTATAGATTGAGAGACTGGGGGCTTTCTAGACAAAGGTACTGGGGTTGTCCAATCCCTATGTTATATAGAGAGGATGGAAAAATAATACCCGTTTCAAAAAAAGACCTTCCTATAACTTTGCCACCAATTAAGGGTGTGGGTGGAAAAAATAATGAGCTAGGAAATATAGATTCTTGGAAAAACACTGTGTGTCCTGAGACTGGAATGAAAGCGACCAGAGAGACGGATACTTTTGATACATTTTTTGAATCATCTTGGTATTATTTAAGATATTGTAATCCCAGAAACAGTGAGCCATTCCTTAAAGAAGATATTAATTATTGGCTACCAGTGGATCAATATATAGGAGGAATTGAACATGCTATACTTCATCTACTATATTCTAGATTTTTTGTTAAAGCGTTAAGGGACTTGGGGCATATTAATATTAATGAGCCGTTTCAAGGTTTGTTTACCCAAGGCATGGTAACGCACCAAACCTACAAAAGCAGCGATGGTTATTGGCTTGCACCAGATGAGGTAATTAGAGAAAATGATAATTTTGTTGATTTAAAAAATAAAAATGTAAATGTTGGTAAAATTGAAAAGATGAGTAAGTCTAAAAAAAATGTAATAGATCCAAAGCAAACTATAGATTTATATGGTGCAGATACGGCAAGATGGTTTATGCTATCTGATAGCCCACCAGAAAGAGATTTGGAGTGGACAGAATTTGGTATATCTAGTTCTTTTAAATTTATAAACAAAATATGGGAGTTGTCTTCTGAATTATTTGAAAATAATTATAGAGAAAAAAACAACTCAGATGATAATAAAATTAAAATAGATATTAACAACACAATAAAAAATGTAACCGATAACATAAATTTATTTCATTATAATAAGGCGATTGCTAACATTCATGAATTTATTAATAATGCTCAAAAATTTATTGTTAATAAAACTGTATCTAAAAAAGAAGCAATTAATTCTTTTAAAAAACTTTCATTAATTATTCAGCCTTTTATTCCACATTTAAGTGAAGAAATTTGGCAAAAATTTGGAGAAAAAAAACTGGCTATAGAGCAAGAATGGCCAATTGTAGACAAAACATTATTGATAAGAAATTTCAATATTGCAATACAAATCAATGGAAAAACAAAGGATGTTCTTTCATCAACAAAAGACCTTAATAAAGATGATGTTGTTAACATTTTAAAAGAAAATAACAAAATATCAAGATTGCTTAAAAACAAAAGAATTATAAAAACAATATATGTTTCTGGAAAAATTATTAATTTTGTTACAAATTAAAAATATCAATAAAATTGTTTTATTTTTTGTATTTTTTTTAATCTCCTGTTCTAATTTTGATTTTGTCTACAAGAATAGTGAAACAGAAAGTGAATTATCTATTACAGAAATTTTGGTTACTGGTTCAAGCAATGATATAATTAAAAAAAATCTATCAAATAAATTTTTATCAAAAGAAAATTCTGTAAACTACAGATTATCTGTAAATTCACAAATGGAAACAAAAAGTATAGTCATAGAAAATGATCAAACAGCCAGTACTGTAGAAATAAAATATATAATGGACTATAGTTTATTTGATTATAAAAATAATTGTGTTGTAATTAAAGAAAACATTACCTCATTGTCAACTTATAACTCTAGAGCAGAAAGTTATAATTTTGGATCTGATTTAAGCAAAGAACAAGTAACTGAACAAGTTATTAAAGATAATATAAATAAATTTGCATATCAAATAAACACAAAAGGAGGTAACTTAGGGTGTCTATAGAATGAGGGTTAGACCTGAAGATATAGCAATAGAAAGATATTCTATAAATAAAAACAGTGGTTTTTTTTTGCTTTGTGGAAATGAAGATACTTTTGTTGATAAGATAAGTGAATTGATAATTAATGAATTAAAAAAAAATAATTATTTAGAAGTTGTAAAAATTTATGAAAATGTAGATTTCCAATCTTCATTAATGTTAAATACTGGTTCATTATTTTCTGAAAAAAAAATATTTGTTTTACACAACCAAAAACTAGATCTAGATATTATCAAAAAAATTAATTTAACCGATAAGGCAATTATAATTATAGATAAAAAAATTAAAAACTCTTCAAAAATAAAAAATACATAGAAGGTCATCCTGATCACATCTGCATAACATGCTATAAATTATCACGAGAAAGCAAAAAAGGAATATTAGAACACCGCCTAAAACTTAATAAAATTGAAATTGAAAAAGATGCATATTGGTTTTTTATAGATAACTCCGATGATAGATATATGCTGTTTGAAAATGAAATAACAAAAATTATAAATTTTAATAATAAAAAAATAATTTTAAATGATCTTATTTCTTTAATTTCAAAAAATTTAAATGACGATATTGATAAATTATTTTTTAATATTTTATCTCCTCAAAAAGAAATTATTTACACATCTCTTGCTAATATTAACTCTTCTGCAGATAGTTTTTTTCTTGTACAAAGAGTTAAATATTACCTGAATTTAATAATGTCTATAGATAACCTCAGTGATATAAATACAGTTTTTCCTAAATATCTTTTTATGAAAAAAGATAAGTTTGTTGAAATATATAAAAAGCTAAACTATGAAAAAATATCCAAGATTATAATTTTAATTAAAAAAACTGAAATTTTACTCCGAAAAAATACTACGATGCATCTTATTATCATTCAGAGGTTTTTATTAAATTTAAAAAAAACTATTAGTTAGTTTGTTTTTTAAGTCTTTTCATTATATCATCTAGCTGGTCAAGATCTGAATAAAACAGTGTCAAGGATCCTGAAGATCCTTCTCGGTTAAAATGTATAGAGGTTTTTAGACCAATTTTTTCAGAAAGCTCCTTTTCTAAATCTGCAATATTGGGATCTTTATATTTTTTATTACTTTTATTTTTTTTATACTTCGAGGTGTTTTTTTCAGTTTCTCTGACGCTTAATTTTTTATCAATTATTTCTTTTGCAAGTGCATTGGCACTAGGAACGCCAATCAGGGCCCTAGCATGCCCCATGGTTAGCCTTCCTTCAATTATATAGTTCAAAATTTCATTATCTAAATCTAAAAGTCTAACCATGTTAGAAATATGACTTTTGCTTTTCCCAATAATAGAACTTAAAGTATCATGTCCTGTATTTTGATTCTCTAAAAGTTTTTTATAGGCTTTGGCCTCTTCCACAGCGTTTAAATTTTCTCTTTGTATGTTTTCGATTAAAGCTGCTTCTTGAGCCTCATTGTCTGTCATTTCTTTAACAAGTGCTGGAATTTCATGCAATCCTGCAATTTGAGCCCCCCGCCACCTTCTTTCACCTGCGATTATTTCATATTGTTGTTTTTCTTTTTTTCTAACAACTATCGGTTGTAAAACTCCTTGAGATTTAATTGAGCTTGCAAGTTCTTCGAGTTCTTCTTTTTTAAAATCTTTTCTAGGCTGATCTTTGTTGGCTTTAATTTCAGATATATTAATAAGCTTGAAATTTTGGGTATTTTTTTCATTTTTACCAGAAGAAAGCAGGGCCCCCAAACCTCTTCCTAATTTTTTATTTTCTGAAATCATTTATTTATTATTGGTTTAAAATTAACTCTTTTGCAAGACCTATATATGCTTGAGACCCGGCACACTGGGTATCATATAGTAAAACTGGTTTGCCGTGGCTTGGGGCTTCAGAAACCCTAACATTTCTTGGTATAACAGTTTTGTAAACCTTGTTTTTAAAATGACTTCTTACATCATCTTCAACCAAGGAGCTTAATGCATTTCTTTTGTCAAACATAGTTAGAACTACTCCTTCCAGATCAATAGTAGAATTTAATCCCAATTTAATTGTATCAATGGTGTTAGTAAGTGCACTTAAGCCTTCTAAGGCAAAAAATTCACACTGCAGAGGAATAATTACAGACTTTGAAGCAACTAGTCCATTTATTGTTAACAGGCCCAATGCAGGTGGACAGTCTATAAAAATAAAATCATAACCGCCTATTTTAGATAATATTTTTTTTAGAGCTTCTTCCCTGTTTTCTATTTCAGCTAATTCAATTTCAGAGGCAGCAAGATCTATTGAAGAAGATATGATATCAAGTTTGGGGATAGAAGTTTTTTTAATACTTGAAACATCAAACTCTTGATTGGTCAATAATTGATATAATGAGGGCTCTCTATCTTCTTCTAAAATTCCAAGACCTGTGCTTGCATTTCCTTGTGGGTCAGCATCAACTAGCAATACTCTTTTGTCAATAGCCGCCAAGGCCGTCGCAAGATTTATAGCTGTTGTTGTTTTTCCTACACCACCTTTTTGATTTGCAATTGCAATTATTTTAGTCATATTATAGTTTTTTTAGATTTCGAATAACGAGCAAACTTCCTCCTCTATCAGAAAGACTGGTGCGTTTGTGATACTTAAATTTCCAAATTTTATTTGCATCTAATATTTCATCATTAACAGTTTTGCCTTTTAAAAAAATAAGAACAGTATTTTTTTTTAAAAAATTATGTGAGTAAGTAAAAAGTTTGCTTAGGTTTCCAAGTGCGCGTGACGTAATAATGTCATACTTTTTAGCTTCTTCGTTTTCCACTCTATCAAGTATTATTTTTACTTTTAAATTCATCTCTTTTTTTATTTTTTCTAAAAATTTTGTTTTTTTATTATTTGAATCAACCAAGGTAACATTTTGACATCCCATGATACTTAATATTAAGCCAGGAAGTCCGGCTCCTGTTCCCATATCCAAAATAGAACAATTATAATTATTAAGTGTTGGTAAAATTTGTAAACAATCAAGAATATGTCGTTTCCATGGGTCTTCCAATGTTGAGCGGCCAACCAGGTTAGTGTGTTTATTATATTTTTTGAGATTAAAAATATATGTATCTAATAATTGTTCTTGGGCATTACTGATATTAAATTTTTTTATTATTTCTTCTTTAGTCAAGTTTATGCCGCTTTGGTATTTTTCTGTTTTTTTACAAATCTTAATAAGGCGATGATTGCAGCAGGTGTTACCCCAGAAATTCTAGATGCGGCCCCAAGGGTTGGTGGTTGTGTTGTTGTTAGTTTTTCAATGATTTCGTTAGAGAGGCTTCCTACCTTTTTGTAATCTAAGTTAATTGGAATAATTAATTCCTCTTCTCTTTTGAAATCAATTATATCTTCTCTCTGTCTACTGAGATATCCAGAATATTGAGATTCAATTGTTATTTGTTCAGATATTTCTTCTTCAATTTTTTTTGTTTCTGGCCAAATTTTGTTAATATGCTCAAAAGATATATTTTTATAAGAAAGTAGCTCAAATGCAGTTCTTTTTTTTCCATCGTGATTTATTTTAATTCCTTTTTTAGACAGCTCATTTGGTGATATTTTTTTAGATTTAACCAAATTAAAACTGCTTTTAATTTTTTCTATTTTTTCTTCAAACCTAATTTTTCTTGCCCTACCAACACAGCCAACTTTTATACCTAGTGGTGTAAGTCTTTGATCAGCATTGTCTGCTCTTAATAAAAGCCTATATTCTGATCTCGATGTAAACATTCTGTAAGGTTCTTTTGTTCCTTTGATAACCAAATCATCAATTAAAACCCCAATATATCCATCTGCCCTATCTAAAACAAAAGATTGCTTTTTATTACTAATCAAAGCAGCATTTATTCCAGCCATAATGCCTTGGGCAGCCGCTTCTTCATAGCCTGTTGTTCCATTAATTTGTCCAGCTAAAAAAAGGTTTTTAATTTTTTTGGTTTCTAAAGAGTGGTAAAGCTCTTGAGGGTTTACATAATCATACTCTATTGCGTAGCCTGGTTTGATGATTTTTGCTTTTTGAAGCCCCTTGATAGAGTGAACAAATTCTTCTTGTACATCCTCAGGAAGAGATGTTGATATTCCATTTGGATAAATAACCTCACTTTCAAGACCTTCTGGCTCAAGAAATATTTGGTGACTGTTTTTGTCAGAAAATTTTCTAACTTTGTCTTCAATAGATGGACAATACCTTGCCCCCATTGATTTAATTTCTCCTGAATACATAGGGGAGAGATGAATATTATTATTAATAATTTCATGGGTGTGCTCATTTGTGTTTGTCAAAAAACAAGAGATTTGTTTTATGTGTATAAGTTTGTTGATAAAAGAAAATGGTTTAATGATTGAGTCTGGTTTTTGTTCATTTAAATAATTGAAATTTATAGATTTTTTATCTATTCTTGGTGGTGTTCCAGTTTTTAATCTGCCTATTGAAAACTTTAATCTTTCTATTGATTTTGCTAAATTTATTGCTGGTTTGTCGCCGACCCTTCCTGCTTCATAGCTTTTTTTGCCTATCCTTATTAATCCTCGTAAAAAGGTACCTGTTGTTAAAACAAGGGTTTTTGATCTAATTTCTCCAATATTTTCGACCAAAACACCTTTTAATTTATTGTTTATTAGAATAATGTCCTCAACTGAGCCCTCTAAGATATCCAGATTTTTTTGTTTTTTTACAATATCTTGTATAGATTTTTTGTATAAAACCCTATCAGCTTGTGCTCTAGGGCCTTGTACTGCTGGCCCCCTGCTTAAATTTAGCATTCTGAATTGTATGCCAGAATTATCAATTGCTCTACCCATTATTCCATCAAGAGCATCAATTTCTCTAACCAAATGACCCTTACCAAGACCTCCAATAGCGGGATTACAAGACATTTCACCAATTTTTTCAATTTTATGAGTAATTAATAAAGTGTTGCTTTTCATTCTCGCAGAAGCGCATGCAGCTTCAACTCCTGCGTGACCCCCGCCAATAACAACCACATCGTATTTCGTATTTTTAATATTATTTTTCACGTGAAATTATTTTCCTATACAAAAATCAGAGAATATTATATCCAAAATATCCTCAATATCAACATTTCCAAATAAATTTCCTAATTCTTTTATAGAAATACGAATATCTTCAGCGACCAGATCTATATTTTTGTCATTTTTTGCATTTTTTAACTGTATATTAACCTTTTCAATACATCTTAGGTGTCTTTCACGTGAAATATATCCCTCTTCTTTAAGGGTTTTTGGAGATATTTTTTTGCTTATAATTTTTAAGAGCCTATTAACACCAAAACCATTTTTTGAGGAAATATTATATAAATTATCACTAATAAATTTTGATTTTTTTAAATCTTGTTTTGATTTTACAAAAATAGTGTTCTTAAAGTTTTGGAATAGCTTAATATCTGATTTTTTTTCAACAAATATAAGGTTTAGATCAGATTCATCTGCTGCTTTAAATGCCAGTTCAATCCCGATTTTTTCTACTTTATTTAATTTATCTGATTTTTTATATGCGGCCCTTATGCCAGCTGTATCAATAAACCTTATTGGAAGTCCGTTTATATCAAGAAAAGATTCAAGAAGATCTCTTGTTGTTCCTGGGATATTTGTAACTATAGAAATATCCTTACCAGAAATATAATTAATAAAACTAGATTTCCCTGTGTTTGGCTTGCCCAAAATAACAACTACAAAACCATTTCTAATTGATTTTCCAATATTGGCTGTAGAAATAAGGGAGTTGGTTTCTTTAATATTGTTCTCTATTTGTTCTTTAATTTCTTTGTTTAAGTTTTTTGGAAGCTCTTCGTCAGCAAAATCTATTACTGCCTCTATATTTGCCAAAGTTTTTTTTAAATTATTAAAAATTTTTTTTGATTTAGTAAAAAAAAACCCAGACAGATGGCTGATTGCTTGCTTTCTTTGCATTTCTGTTTCTGAGTTTACTATATCGGCAATTGCTTCAACTTGAGTCAGCTCCAACTTGTTGTTTTCAAATGCTCTTTTTGTAAATTCACCAGGTTTTGCCAACCTTAACATGGGTATTTTTTTTAGCTCTTCGAATAATTTTTTTACCACAGCGTTTCCACCATGTGTTGATATTTCTGCCATATCTTCACCAGTATAGCTTTTTGGTTTTTTATAAATTGTTGTTATAGTTTGGTCAATTAACTCACCGGATCCAGAGAAGATTTTGGTTAGTTTTGCTTCTCTTTGTTTGTGATTTTTTGAGGTTGATAAAGTATTGATTACTTTAATACTACTTGGACCAGATATTCTTATAATGTTAATTGCTGACTTCCCAGGACCTGAGGCTAAAGCAAAAATTGTGTCTTTTTTTTTCATTTAAGGTGAAGTGAAATAAACCTTAATTTAATACAAGTCTATAATTTATAAAATATGATATATTGTTTTTTTGTTTTTAATTTAAATAACCAAATTTTTTCATTGTTTCAGCAAAGCTTTTTTCTATATTCTTTGAGTGTTCAGTAGATAAGCCTTTTTTCCATTGGTTTTTTTTACCAATATTAAAAAATTTTGTCCCATATATAGATTCTTCGAATCCTAATTCTGTTTCCATTTTCTTTAAATTAGTGAAGTTTGTGCTTTTCGTAACATTTATAATTTTTTGATCTGTAAAACCTACCTCTACTCCAACATTCTTTAAAAACATAATAAGCTGCATTATTGTCTGCATTGGTTTATCAATCATGTCTTCATATTTAATAACAATTTTTGGATAATTAGGAATTAACCATGAGCTTACATGATAATCCCATCGCGACCAATGTGTAAAATATTGGCTTTCTTTATTTTTTACAGTAAATTTTTCATCTTTAATAATTTTAACAACATCTTCAACTTTTAATCCTGAAAATTTAGAATATGATAAAACAATATCTCTTGGATCTCTGACGATATAAATTGCGCATTTTGTTGTTTCTTTGTTTGTATAGTCATAGCCGTCTATTTTAATGTTTGCAGCGTGGGTTTTAAAAAATTTTAAGGTGTTTTTTTTATTAAATAGTTTTTGGGCTTCGACTCTAAATTTTGCTAAAGTTGTGAGATTATATGTTGGTATCTTTTTTTCTTTAATTGCCTCATCAAAATAAAAAGGTCTGTCAAAGGTGTTTATTTTTTTTAATATCTTAAAATTAAAATTACCATCTTCCGTGTAAAACAAACTTGACAAAACCGACCTAATCCAAGTATTCCCACTTTTTGGATATGAAGCAATCCAAATAATATTTTTATCCATCTGGTTCTATTAATATCAAAATGTAGTTAAAAAAAGAGTAATTTTAAGATTGGTTTTTGGTACCCATACTTTGAAAGAAATCATTATTTGTTTTAGAATCTTTCATTTTGTCTAAAAGAAACTCCATGGCCTCTGTTGTTCCCATTGGGGCTAAAATTTTTCTAAGAATAAACGTTTTACCTAGCTCGTCTTTGTCTAGAAGCAACTCTTCTTTTCTAGTAGCAGATTTTCCAATATCAAATGCTGGGTATGTTCTTTTTTGACTTAGTTTTCTATCAAGTACAATTTCACTATTACCTGTACCTTTGAACTCTTCGAAAATAACCTCATCCATTCTACTACCGGTTTCAATAAGGGCAGTGGCAATAATAGTTAAAGACCCTCCTTTTTCTACATTTCTAGCAGCACCAAAAAATCTTTTTGGTCTCTGAAGTGCATTAGCGTCAACACCACCTGTTAAAACCTTACCACTTGATGGAACAACAGTATTATAAGCCCTTCCTAATCTTGTTATAGAATCTAATAAAATTACAACATCTTTTTTGTATTCAACTAAACGTTTAGCTTTTTCTATAACCATTTCAGCAACTTGAACATGCCTGGATGCAGGTTCATCAAAAGTTGAACTAATAACCTCCCCTTTTACTGATCTTGCCATATCAGTTACTTCCTCAGGCCTTTCATCTATTAAAAGAACTATAAGCTTTGTATTAGGATTGTTTTTGGTAATTGCGTTGGCGATTTTTTGCATTATGATTGTTTTTCCTGTAAACGGTTGGGCAACAATCAACTGTCTTTGTCCCTTACCTAGTGGAGCAATAATATCTATAATTCTTTCTGTTAAATCTGGCATTGGTTTTTCTTGTTCAAGTTTAAATCTAGATTCTGGGTATAAGGGGGTTAAATCTTCAAAATTAATTCTGTTTCTTACTTGGTTTGGGTCTTGATCATTAATTGAAATAATTTTAATAAGTGCAAAATACCGCTCTCCATTCTTGGGAGCTCTTATTTCTCCTTCAATACTATCGCCTGTTCTAAGACTAAACTTTTTGATTTGACTTGGGCTAACATAAATATCATCAGGTCCAGGTAAATAATTTGATTCTGGCGATCTTAAAAAACCAAAACCATCTTGCATAATTTCTATTACTCCTATTCCAGTTATTGTTTCTCCATCAATTGCTATTTTTTTTAAAATAGCGAACATCAAATCTTGTTTTCTTAATGAAGATGGGTTTTCAATACCAAGGTCATCAGCTTGCTTTAATAGGTCTTCTGGATTTTTTATTTTTAAATCTTGTAAATTCATAATATTTTTAGTGGGGGTAATTAGGATAAGAAAAATTATTAATATTTAAAAAAAACTATAAAGTCAAAATAATATTATAATATATATTTATATAAGTTGTTTTAGTTGGTGTTGTTAAAAAAAATAATAATTTTTTTTGCTCATATTTTAAGGAAAACTATACAATATTAATAAAATAACCAATAAGGTATGAAAAACCTTAAAAAAAAAGGTAAACAACTGATTTTATTAGATTTTAGCTTATTTTATGTGTTTATAACATGTTCATGGAAAAATGACAAAAAACTAAATTCACAGATATTAATAATTTTAGACTTATAAAAAAAATTATAAAAAAAGATGTATATAAAAATGACAAAAACTTTAAACAAAAATAAAAAAAGAAAAGCGTGAATAAAACTCACAGTTATAAACATGGTTTTTAACAATAAATTTATATTAGCTAGCACCAGCAAATCAAGGTATTTTATATTAAAAAACACTGGCCTGTCTTTTTCTAGATATGCGCCGCTTTGTGATGAAAACAAACTTAAAAAAGAACTATTAATAAAAAAAACCACGCCAAAAAAAATTTCTTTAGAGCTGGCAAGATCAAAGGCTTTTAGTATAAGTAAAAAAATAAAAAACAAAGCAATAGTAGGCTCTGATACCGTTATATTTATAAATAATAAAATTTTAAATAAAGCCAAAAATCTTAAAGAGGCCAAAAACAAAATAAAACTAATGGCCGGGAATAAACACTCTATATATTCAACTGCGTCTGTTTTTTACAACAAAAAAGAAGTTTGGAACAAAACACAAAAAACAACCGTTAAAATAAGAAAACTAACAAATAAAGAAATAGATATATATTTATCAAATACAGGTACCAAAATATTAAGCTCTGTTGGTTGTTACCAAATAGAGATGGGAGGAGCAAACATTATTGAGAACATAAAAGGCGATTATTTTAATGTGATGGGCTTTCCGCTTTTTCCTTTTTTAAATTTTTTAAAAAGGTTTAATATAAAAAAACTATAATGAAAAAAGCATATGTTATTGGAAAAAATGCAAGCAAAAGCTTGTCACCAACAATATTTAATTATTGGTTTAAAAAACACAACATTGAAGGAGAGTATGGTTTTAAAGAAATTGATGAAAGTAATTTCAACAAAATTATCCCCACCATACTAAAAGAAAAAGATCTTTGTGGCCTTAATATTACAATTCCCTTTAAAGAAAAAATTATTGAATATTTACATTCAGTTGACAAAAACGCCAAACAAATAGGTGCTGTTAATTGTATTAGCAAAACAAAAGAAGGTTTTGAAGGCACCAATACTGATTGGATAGGTTTTGAAGAATCAATTAAATGGCAAGAAGAACATGGAATTAGAAAAATAGAAAAAAAAGAAACCGCACTTGTAGTTGGATATGGTGGTGCAGCAAAAGCAATTATCTACTCATTAAAAAAAACAGGATTTAAAAAAATTAGAGTTTTCAATAGGGATTTTGCAAAAATTGAAAATTTAAAAAAAATAACTCCCCACAAACTTAACGAATTTGAAAACTATTTTAAAGAAGCGGATCTTGTAATAAACACTATACCTATAAACTATAGTAAAGACCTAAGAACAAATATCCCAATAGCCTTCACCAATGATAGTCAACCTACCCCACATGGTTTTGATGCATGTTACAACCAACAAACAAATTTTTTAAACCATATTAATAATAGAAAGCAGTTTTTTGGCTATCATATGTTAATCCACCAGGCGGCCCCATGTTTTCATAAGTGGTTTGGCATAATGCCTGAGGTTGATATTAGATTAGTAAGTCTTCTTAAAGAATTATTAAAATAATGACAATATTTGTAGGAATAACGGGGGGTATTGCAACAGGAAAAAGCACTATAGTAAAGTTTTTGCAAAAAAAAGGATACAAAGTTCATGATTCTGATTTAGTTGTTAAGAAAATATATTCTCAACCGAATAAGCAGCTGTTAGCTACTTTAAAAAATATAGGATTATCTAATTCTATTAAAAACAAACAAATAGACAAAGGGGTTATCAGAAATGAGATATTCTCTGACAAAACAAAGAAAAAAAAATTAGAAAAATTTATTCACAAAGAAGTTAGAATATCACGAAATCATTTTGTAAAAAAACACAAAAACAAAAAAAATAAAATTATATTTTTTGATATCCCTCTTCTTTTTGAAGCCAAGCTATCCAATATTTGTGATTATATAATATTGCTTTATGCCCCCAAAAAAATAAAAATTGAAAGAGCCTTAAAAAGAAAAAACATTAATAAAGAAGCTGTTATAAATATATTAAAGAATCAAATTGATGATAAAATTAAAAAAAAGAAGTCAGATTACATTATTAATACATCAAAACAAAAAAAACATTCTTTTAAAATGATTTTAGAGGCTGTTTGTAATATATTAGAGCGAAATGCGTGAAATAGTCTTAGACACCGAAACTACAGGATTAAGCTTTGAGCAAGGAGATCGAATAATTGAAGTTGGGTGTGTTGAGCTATATAATCACATACCAACAGGAAAGACTCTCCAGTTTTTTTGTAATGTACAAAAAAAAATTAGCGAAGAAGCTTCAAAGATACATGGAATTACAAATGAATTTTTAAACGCCCACCAAACATTTAAAGAAAATGCTAACAACCTAATTAATTTTGTTAAAGATGATACGCTTGTTATTCATAATGCCTCTTTTGATATGGGTTTTATAAATAACGAACTAAAAATAATTGGTTTACCAAGACTCGAAAACAAAATCGTAGATACAGTTGCTTTAGCAAGAAAAAAACTAAACACAAGAATTGCAAACTTAGATTATCTATGCAGAAGGTTTAAAATTGATCTAAGTGAGAGAAAGTTACATGGGGCGCTTTTAGACTCTCACCTTCTGGCTGAAGTATATCTAGAATTAAATGGAGGAAAGCAAATTTCCATGGAGCTTTATAACACTGACAAAATAACAAACAATAAAGAAACAATCGAGACCAAAAGAAGACATAAATTCATCAAAATTGAGATAAATGAAGAAGAGTTGTTACAGCACAGGTTTAATTTAAAACAAATAAAGAACCCGCTTTGGAAAAAATTTACTACAAAAAACAGCTAAATTAACTATATATATTTTATGGTTTATGAAAATTTTTTTGATATAATTGTATTTGCTGGGATTGCAGCTTTTTTAATTTATAGATTAAGAAATGTTCTTGGCAAAAGAAGTGGTTTTGAAAAAAAAATAGGCAAACCCCAACCAAAAGAAAAAGTAATTAATTCTGTAAAAGATATTCCACAACTTAAAGATAATGAAAAGAAATTATCTAAAGCGTATGAGGTTTTGGTAGATTTTGATCATAAAAAATTTTTAGAAGGTGCAAAGTTTGCTTTTGAAACAATAATTAATGCCTTTAATAATAGTGACAAAAAAATTTTAAAAAACCTATTAACCAAAGATGTTTTTCTAACTTTTGAAAACGCAATTAATGAGAAAAAAAACAACCCAAATTATCAATTTTATTCAATTGTAGTAGATGAGGTAACTGATGTATCAGTAGTCGATAGTTTAATAAATGTTACGTTAAAAATTACAAGTGAACAGTTTAAAGACAATGATGAAGCAACCATATCAAAAAAACAAGACAACTGGACGTTTCAAAAAAATATAAACAGCAATTCACCAATTTGGTTATTGTCATCAACATAAAATATTTTGGAAAAATTTTTATTACTTAAAAATAAAATAAAAAAAAATGAGGGCTTTAGGGGCGAGCCATACTTGGACCGCCTTGGTTACCCAACAATTGGTTACGGACACCTAATAACCAAAAAAGAAACTAAAATATTCAAAGCCAAATTTTCAAAAAAATTCCTTTCAAACTTATTTGATAAAGATTTCAGAACAGCCTTAACAGCCTATAAAAAAAATTTTAATTACAAAAAACATTCAAAAAATACTAAAGAAGTTTTAATTGAGATGATTTTTCAACTTGGGATAAAAAAACAAAAAAAATTCGTAAAGATGAACAAGCACATACAAGACAATAACATGTTTTTAGCAGCTCTAGAAATGAAGAACAGCTTGTGGTACAAACAAACACCAAAAAGAGTAGATGGATTAATAAACCTTCTTTTAAAAAGAGCATATGAGAAAAAAAGATAAAGAAGCTTTCTTAAAATCAATAACAGGCACAAAACCTATTAAAAAAAAAGATAATATAAAAAAAAGTATTTTAAAAAATGAAAATTTAAACACAAAAAATATAAAAACAAAAAAAATTATTATAAAAAACTTAATTGAACCAAAAATTATAACCACAGGAATAAAAAAAAATAACAAAAACAAAATAGAAAAAACCAAAATAAACAAAAAACTAAAAAAAGGAAAAATACCACCTGATCAAAAAATAGATTTTCATGGAATGTCTTTAATTGAGGCTGAAGAGTTATTATGCAACACAGTGATAAACTGTTATAATACAAATCTACGATGCATATTATTTGTAACTGGAAAAGGTGTTAATAAAAAAGAAACAGATTATAAAAATAAAACAAGGCTTTATTATGGAAAAATAAGGAGCGCATTTTCTTCTTGGATAAGAAAACCAGAAATTGAAAAATACATACTTGGTGTAGAACAAGCCAGCATGGGATATGGTGCAGATGGGGCATTTTTTGTTTATCTAAGAAAGAAACCTAGAGCTTTTTAACAGTAAAAACAGATCCCTTAAATTTTATATTTATTTTGTATGGAAGCTCTTCATTAGAGTTTTGAAATATTTCTAAATACTCAAGATCATTTTTATTATGATCTGCCCATATGTTTATATAATTTTTTATTAAAACCTTAGTATAGCCATCTTTTTTGCGCGGTGATAATACGTAAATCCTTCTCCCATCAATTGTTTTGGAATCAAAGTTATTTAAAAAAATATTTAAAAAAGATGTCAATGGATCAACATAACCCTCCAGTTCTAGAAAATTAATTCTTGCCAACTCTTTTTCTTCCGGTTGAATTTTTAAATCCATAATTTTATTATTTTCAAAAATTAGATTAATATTTCTTTGTTTGTTTTTAGTTTTCCATTCCTGAATATATTTTTCAGAAATTAAAATATTTTTTTTTATAATACCGCTGGCCTCATAATACCCCTTAAATTTATAAACCAAAGAAAGCGGTCCTTTATTCTTAAGATTGATACTAGTTGTATAAGTATCTTTTTCTAATTTGACTTGCCAATCTAAATTACCAATAGTGATCCCCTTAGTTTTTACAGTATAGTTTTCCCCCACCTTTTTTGCCCCGTGGGATTCAAATGCAATAAATAAAAAAATAAAACTAAAAAGTAACTTCATATATATTAATAGTCTTTTTGTTAAATAAGACACTGATATTGTCCACTTTTTTTATTTTTTTATTTTTTTTGAGATAATTTAATTGACTTTCGTGGCCTATAAACAAAAAATCTTCTTCAAAATTTTCATTAAGAGGATCTGACATTTGAAAATGATTAGAAATTTTATTTTTTGGATTATGTGGCATGTAAATTGTTACCTTTGAGTTTCGAAAAATATATCTTAGATTCGAATATAACATTCTATCTTCAACAACTAATTTTTCATTATCTTTTATGTGCTTTTCATCAATAAGTTTTGCAAAAGAAGAAATGCCATTTATTCTATTAAAAAAAGATAATGAAGACGATGAAGCAACTAGTAAATAAAAAACCAAACAAAAAATAAAGTTAAAAATATTATTAATAAAAACTATTTTTTTTGAAGATTCAAAAACCCGATTAATCATTAAAATAAAAAAACTAACTAAAGCAACAGCTGCCCAATTTGCATTTGCTCTTACAAGTATGCTTTCTAATAAAACAATTAAAAAAATTGGGATAGAAAACGATAATAAAAACTTTGTTTGAAAACTAAATGTAATTTTTTTTAATATAAAAATAAAAATTACAAAAAGGAAAGGGCCCAGCATTAATGTTTGTGAAAAAATAAATTCAAATCCTTGATATAAATTTATTATTGCTCTGTCTAAGCCTGCATTTTCTGATGTGTGTAAAAATGTTATCCACCCAACATTATTATTCCAAATAATATTGGGCAACAATACTAATAATAAAGATCCAATAAATATTAATAAATTAGTTAGTTTATAAATGAAAACAGTACGAGTTTTTTTATCTAAACATATTAATACCAGCGTTGAGATCAAAAAATATACTGCCGCATATTTGGTTAAAAAAGAAATACCAACAAAAATTCCTAAAATAAAAAAATTAATTTTTAGAGGGTTTGTAACCGATTTTAGGAAAAAGAGCAGACTTAATGACCAAAAAAATATCAAAAAAACATCTGTAGACAATATAAAGGAAGAAAAACTAACTGCAGGCATTAAATAAAATGATGCAGCAGTTAATACTGCTTGTGTTTTATTATTAAACAACTCTAAAGATAATAGATAAACAACATAGCCAGATATTATATAAAATATAATTGGAATTAATTTAATTATTACAAATGAATTGCCTAAAAAAAAAGTAAAAAAACTTATAATCCATGCAACAAATGGAGGTTTTGAATAATAGCCAAAATCTAAACTTTGCGACCAGATCCAATATTGAGCTTCATCACCAAAAAGATCAAAATTTGTTAAATATATAGCTATTAATTTAATTAACAAAGATAAAGATAAGATAACAAATGTGCCTTTAATGTACATTTTTAAATCTTTTGTTATATATTTGAAATTGTATGAAGCTTAAGAAATAAATAATTAGTCCCGACATTAAAATATCACTGAAAAAATGCCCACCCTCTAATATTCTTACAGCCCCAAGAATTATTCCTGACAACAAAGAAAGCCAAAAAAATAATCTGTTTTTAGTTATTAAATAAAGAGTTATTAGTGAAAAACCCACTGATGCATCACCCGAAACAAATGAACAGTTTGTATTACATACATCAGAATATTGAAACCATGCTGAAAAATTATCTTTTCCTCCGAGCTCTAATATATCATTTGGTCTGGCTCTTCCCCAAAATCCTTTTAACAATACATTAACGATAATTATCAAATTAAAAATAACTGAAGAAAAAATAAAAATTATATCCTTAGAAATAAATTTATAACCAAAAAATATATTTTTTATAGGTATATATAGTGAAAGAGTGGGACAAACAAAAATATAAAGAATTAACAAAGGAAGAAATATTTTTCTAACCAAGACCGAAGTTAAACTAAAGCTTTCAATAAAAAATTTCTGGTTTCCTTCATAAAAAAGACTGCTAATATAAATATCAATACTACTTCCTACACTTACATATAAAACAAATAATATAAAAACGATTATTGATAAATAAAAGCAATTAGAATTAATTGCCTTTATTTCAAAAAATCTAGATTCAATTTTAAATTTTTTAAAAATTAACAAAGTTAATTTTAAACCTATGATTGCAATAATAATTCCCCCTATTACATCGGAAAAAAAATGTGCACCTACTATTACTCTACTCAAACCTACTATTAATCCAAAAAAAATATAATAAATTTTAATTTTTGGAGTGAGCATTGATAAAGTAAGGGCTGCTATGAAGATTGTTGAGGTATGGCCAGAAGGAAAAGAGTGTAATGAAGATTCAAAACTAAAAAATTCAAATCCAAAAGAACCATTTTCTAAAGAGTAATTAGGCCTTGGTCTTCCAACAATATGTTTTATTAATTGAGTTAAAAAACCAGTAAGTAAAGTTGCTGTAAACAAAAAAAGAAAAAAAATTTTTAAATTTTGAATAAGCTTACTTTTTATTTTAAATTTAAATAAAAAGTAACTAGTTATAAATCCCAAAATAGAAAGAATAAAAAACCACAATGAATCTCCTATTTCAGTTATATCGATAAAAAAATTTTTTAAATAAATATTGTTTACAGAGCCAATATATTCATAAAATAAATTATAGATTCCTATATTTTTATTTCCTAAAATGAAAATATACCCCAACAAAAGAGTCATAATCATTAACTCAATTTTAATTTTTTTTATCACTCCTGATGGTTAGGCAATGTTTTTTTAAAAATCAATTACTAAAGAATAAATTTTGAAAGATCCTGGCTTTTAATAAGCTCCCCCAAGTTCTTTTCTACATACTCTGTATCAATATTTATGCTTGTAGGGCCAATATCTGAGGCAGTAAAACTTATTTCCTCTAGTAGCTTTTCCATTATTGTGTGAAGCCTTCTTGCCCCAATATTTTCTACATTTTGATTTATTTCAGTAGCCAATTCAGCAATTTTATTTATACCATTATCATCAAAATTTAGGCTCACTTTTTCTGTGCCCAATAGACCAACATATTGTTTTATTAAGCTGTTTTGTGTTTCTGTAAGTATGAGTTTGAAATCTTCTTTCGACAAAGAATCTAATTCTACTCTTATTGGTAGCCTGCCCTGAAGTTCGGGTAGCATATCTGAGGGTTTTGATAAATGAAAAGCTCCAGAAGCAATAAACAAGATATAATCAGTTTTAACTGTTCCGTGTTTGGTAGCAACGGTTGTTCCTTCAATTAAGGGAAGAAGATCTCTTTGTACACCTTCCCTTGATACATCCCCAGACCTTTTGTCATTTCTAGAAGTAATTTTGTCTATTTCATCAATGAAGACAATACCGTTTTGTTCAACCTCTTGTAGAGCATTCTTAATAATTTTATCATTGTCTAATAATTTTTCTGTTTCTTCTTGAAGCAAAAATGCATGAGATTCCTCTACTGTCATTTTTTTATTTTTTTTAGGCTGTGGAAATGATTTCCCCAAAACATCTCCAAGGTTAATCATTCCCATTTGAGAGCCAGGCATCCCTGGTATGTCCATTGTTGGCATATTAAAAGAGTTGTTTGCAGCGATTGCTATTTCAACTTCTTTTTCATTTAATTCACCACTTCTTAGTTTTTTTCTAAAACTTTCTCTAGTTGTTGGACTAGATGATTTTGATACCAACACATCCAATATTCTTTCTTCAGCATTTTTTTCAGCTTTCGCCTTAACCTCTATTCCCATTTGAATTTTTGTTTGGTTGATACTAATTTCAACAAGGTCTCTAATTATTTGCTCAACATCTCTTCCAACATATCCAACTTCAGTAAATTTTGTAGCTTCTACTTTTATAAAAGGTGCGTTTGCAAGTTTTGCAAGTCTTCTTGATATTTCAGTCTTACCACAACCTGTCGGTCCAACCATTAAAATATTTTTTGGAAGTATTTCCTCTTTTAGATTTTCAGGTAATTGTTTTCTTCTCCATCGATTTCTTAAAGCAACAGCAACAGCTTTTTTCGCATTTTTTTGACCAATGATAAATTTATCTAATTCAGAAACAATTTCTCTAGGACTAAAACTTGATTCCATTTTATAAATTTATTTCTTCAATTACAATACTGTGATTAGTATATATACATACATCAGCAGCAATATTTAAAGATTCTTTAGCAACCTCTTTTGCTGAAAGCTTTGTGTTTTTTATTAATGCTTTTGCTGCGCTAAGTGCGTAAGGACCACCTGAACCTATAGCTAATATACCATCATCAGTTTCTATAACATCACCGGTCCCAGAAAGCAGAAGACTAACATCTTTATCAGCTACGATCATCATGGCTTCTAATCTACGTAAATATCTATCTGTTCTCCAATCTTTAGCTAATTCTACACAAGCTCTTTTGAGCTGGCCTTTATATTGATCTAATTTTGCTTCTAATCTTTCAAACAAAGCAAAAGCATCTGCTGTAGATCCAGCAAATCCAGCTATGACAGCATTATCCACCCCTAAACGTCTTACTTTTTTTACATTCGCCTTCATAACTGTATTTCCAAGACTTGCTTGTCCATCTCCTGCTATTACAACTGAGTTATCTTTGCGAATGCCTACTATAGTTGTTGATTTTATTAAGTTTTTTGCCATTAATTATCCAACCTTATAGATGGTTATTTAAATTATTTTATCAAGTAATTGAACTGGAATATAATAACATTCGCTGATAAAGAGCATTTTATTATGAGAACAGCAAGCATAGAGAGAAACACAAAAGAAACTAAAATTTCTTGTTCAGTTAATATTGATGGAGTAGGCAAATCAGAAATTTCTACTGGAATAGGTTTTTTTGATCATATGCTTGAGATCGTATCACACCACAGCTTAATTGATTTAAATTTGAAAGCAGATGGAGATATACATGTAGACTTGCATCACACAGTTGAGGATGTTGGATACGCTCTTTCCCAATCAATTTTAAAAGCGCTTGATAAAAAATTAGGCATTAGAAGATACGGTTTTTACTACATTCCAATGGATGAGTGTTTATCAAGATGTGTTTTAGATTTCTCTGGTAGACCGGAGTTGGTTTGGAAAGTCAATCTAGATTTAGAAAAAGTCGGAGAAATGGATACAGAACTATTCCAAGAATTTTTTAAAGCGTTTTCAAATGAAGCTAAATGCAATTTGCATATTGAAAACTTATATGGAAAAAATAATCACCATATAATTGAGTCATGTTTTAAGGCTTTTGCTAGAAGTTTAAGAATTGCAGTTGAAATTGATGAAAAAATTAAAGACATAATTCCTTCATCAAAGGGTGTTATTTAACTTTTTAATGAAAAAAAAGGTAGCTATAATTGATTATGGTTTGGGCAACATTGTATCTGCTCAACAGTCTTTTATAAAAGACGCAAGGGAACACAATTTAAATGCTGATGTTGTTATTACAAAAGATGTAGAAACAATAAATAACTCTACCCACATTGTCCTTCCAGGACAAGGAGCTTTTAATTCATGTATTGAAGGCTTAAAATCTATTGATGGAATGATTGATTCTCTTGAAAACAATGTATTAAATAAAAAAAAACCATTTTTGGGCATATGTGTTGGTATGCAACTTCTTGCTGATGAGGGCAGAGAAAATGGAACTCATAATGGTTTGGGGTGGATAAAAGGTTCTACAAAAAAATTAAAACCAAACAATTTAAAACTTCCTCATATGGGATGGAATAATGTTAATGTTATAAATAAAAATTTTGATATGGATTTTCCCATAGATAATCTAGATTTTTATTTTGTTCATAGCTACTACTTTGATTGCTTTGATAAAAAAAATATTATTGCAACTACAGATTATGATCTGAAATTTCCTTCTATAGTAGGTAAAGAAAATATATATGGTGTTCAATTTCATCCTGAAAAAAGCTCAAACCAAGGACTAAGATTAATTAACAGTTTTTTAAAATTATGAAAACAAAACCTCAAAAAAAAATTACAATTAAAACCGAGATATTAAAGTCAATTTCAGGAGAAGACCTTGCCGACTTATGCAATATTACTGAAGAGGCTATTAAAGCAGGGGGTGGTTTTGGTTGGTTAAAAGTGCCACAAAGAGAAGTTTTAAATAAATATTGGAAGGGATTAGTCGTAGTTCAAAACAGAATATTAATTGTTGGTAGGCTTAATGAAGCTATAGCCGGAACACTACAACTAGCTCTTCAGCCAACAAATAATGAGGCACAAAAAAAAATAATTAATATCTCTTCCCACTTTGTGGCACCTTGGGCCAGAGGTTATGGCCTTGCTAAAAATATGATAGATTATGCAGAAAATACTGCAAAACAAAAAGGAGCATCTTGTGTACAGCTTGACATTCGTGACACACAAGAAGCAGCAATACAACTATTTAAATCTAAAGGATACGAACAATGGGGATCTAATCCAAGTTATGCAGTCGTGGAAGGCAAAACTATTTCAGGTTTATATTTTTATAAAAACATTTAGTGAAACTTATTCCAGCAATTGATCTTAAAGACAACAAGTGTGTTAGACTTAAGAGAGGTAGGGAGGAGAACCTAACTATTTTTAATGAGGATCCGGTTAATCAAGCTAAGTTCTTTGAAAAAAATGGATGTAAAAGAATTCATATTGTTGATTTAGACGGAGCATTTGGAAGATCAGAGGTAAACAAACAAACTATTCTTAATATAAGAAACAATATAAAAGTTGAAATCGAATTAGGAGGAGGCCTAAAGAATGAACAGGACTTAGATTTTTGGATTAATAAAGGTATAGATTTTTTAATTGTGGGCTCCTTAGCTGTTAATAATAAAATTTTAATAAAAGAAATATCTAAAAAATTTACAAACAAAATATATGTTGCTCTAGATGTTTTGCATCAGTATATTATGATCAAAGGCTGGGTTGAAAGTTCACAAGTTACTATAGATCAGGTTTTAAAAGATTATGAACCCACTAACATTAAAGGCTTTATATTAACAGACATAGATAGAGATGGCATGTTAGAGGGCTTAAATGTTAACTTAATAAAAGAAAATATTCTTAAAACCAATAAAAATATTATTGTTGGAGGAGGACTATCAAACTATGATGATCTTATTAATTTAAAAAAAATTTCATCTTCAAACTTGGAGGGAGTTATTGCCGGGAAATCTTTTTATTCAGGAAATATTGAAATTTCAAAAGCTATAAAGATACTTGAAAATAATGCTCAAAACTAGAATAATACCATGCTTAGATGTTAAGGACGGAAGAGTAGTAAAGGGAATAAATTTTTTGGATTTGATTGATGCAGGAGATCCAGTAGAACAAGCAAAGATATACTCTGAAGTAGGTGCAGACGAAATCTGTTTTTTAGATATTAGCGCTTCAATTGAAAAAAGAAAAACAATGATAAATATTGTAGCTAAAACGGCAGAACATGTTTTTATACCCTTGACTGTGGGAGGTGGTATTAATGAAATTGAAGATATTAGAGCATTACTTAAATCTGGAGCTGATAAAGTTTCAATTAACACTGCCGCTATTCTTAACGAAAATTTAATCAAAGATTCATCTCAAAGATTTGGTAGTCAGTGCATAGTAGCCGCAGTAGATGCAAAACGACATAATAATGACTGGATCGTTTATTCTCATGGGGGAACCAAAAATACTGGCATAAAAGTTTTTTCATGGCTTGAAAAACTTCAGCAGTTAGGTGCAGGAGAAATTTTATTAACCTCTATGGACAGAGATGGTACAAAAAATGGATTTGATTTAGAATTATTAAAAAAATCAACCGACTTATTAACCATTCCAGTTATTGCTAGCGGAGGGGTTGGCAATCTTAAGCATTTTGAAGAAGGTGTAACCAAAGGTGGGGCCAGTGCTCTTTTGGCAGCATCTGTTTTTCATTTTGCAGAATTTAGTATAAAAGAGGTTAAAAAATTTTTAAATGACAAAAAAATACCAGTTAGGATCAATTAAATGAAAGAAGAAGTATATTTTTTACAAGATCTTTTTAATACAATTCAAAAAAAAGCCAAAAGTAAAGAAAAAAATTCTTATACAAAAGTATTATTAAAAAATGGAAAAAACAAAATTGCTCAAAAAGTTAGTGAAGAAAGCTCTGAGCTAATTATTGATTATTTAAATGGATCTAAAAAAAGAACTATAGAAGAGGCCTCAGATTTAATTTACCATCTTTTTGTTTTGCTACATTCTAAAAATATAAAACTTGAAGACATAAAAAAAGAATTAAAAAGTAGGCGCAATGTACGACGATAATAATATTTTTGCTAAAATTTTAAGAAAAGAAATACCATGCAAACCAATATATGAGGATGACAAGGTATTTTTTTTTAATGACATAAAACCTCAAGCTAAAATACATATCCTAGCTATACCCAAAATGCCAGTAACTGATTATAATGACTTTATATCAAAAGCTGATAATGAAATGATTAAATATTTTTTTGACAAAATTAATGAAGTTGCAAAAGGGCAAGGCTTAATTAATAGTGGTTTCAGAATTGTAACAAACAATGGTAAGGATGCAAACCAAGAGGTTCCTCATTTTCATTTTCATATTTTAGGAGGAGAGAATTTAAAAGGAATAAAATAATCACTCTTTTATTATTACATAATTAACTATTTCTTTTACTCCCTTAATAGTTTTTGTTGCTTCTATTATTTGGTTCAATTGTTCCGGCCTACTTGTAATACCCGCTATATACACCTTACCCTTAATTGTTTCAAAATTATAACTTAGAGCCCTTAAGCCAATTGTTTTAGCCGCCAAGCCTTTCACTTGAGTTGTAATCCATAAATCATTTGCATATTCTTTTATGGTTGTTCTGTTGCCTATCTCAATTTCATTTATAACCTCTTTTACTCCGTCAACTTCCCAAACTTTTCTTACAGCCTCAATTCTTATTTCTTGTGTATCAACTAATCCAGTTAAAAGAACTCTTCCGTCGATAACATTTGTATTAATATTTACAAAAAGGTTAGCACTTGAGCTTAATAAATTTGAAGAAATATTAATTTTTATAGTTGCATCATCTACAACAGTTCCTAGACTACGATCTCCTTCTGCTACAACCATAGTGGTCGCACCTCCGCTAGCAAGGACGCCACTAGGCGAACAACTATATAAATTTGATAAAACAAATAATATAAAAACTGAAAAAAATATTTTAATCATCTTTAATTAATAATGCAGTGCCATAAATTTCTTTTTTTGAAATATTTGTTAACTTATGTACTATTTCAACGACTTCAGTCAAAGAAAATTTTTTCAATAACTTTTTCATTTCTTTAGTTATATGATTGTTTATCTTAATATTATCCCTAGATTTGACTTTTGCAATTATTATTACAAACTCCCCTTTTAATTTTTTGGCATCAACAGAAATAATCTCAGCAATTTTTCTAGGAGTACCTCTATAAACAGCTTCATTTTTTTTTGTTATTTCTTTACAAACCGATATATTAAAATCATTATTTTTTGATAATAACTCTAGAAAAGATAACAACCTTAAGCCTGAAATAAATGCAACTCCTGTAAGTGAAGTCTCAGAAATCTTTTTAATTAAATCTTTTATTCCCCCTATATTTTTTGGGACAAAACCATAAAAAATAAAGTTATGAATAGGCAAACCTGATAATTGTAGAGCTGAAATTATAGAAGAAGCACCAGGTACAGTAGTGATCAATAAATTTTTATCTATATAATCTCTAACTAAATTATATCCTGGGTCTGAGATTAAGGGAGAGCCAGCATCTGAAATAAGTGCTATTGAAGAATTGTGTTGGTATTTCTCTATTCTTTTTATAAGCGAAATTTCATTATAATCATGTAATGATAATAATTTCTTTTTAATGCCTAAGTTGTTAAGTAGTTTAAGAGAATGATTAGGGTTTTCACATACAACAATGTCTACTGATTCTAAAATTAATTTTGCCCTTGAGCTTAAGTCCGCCAAGTTTCCTATAGGTGTAGAGACTATATATAAACCTGTTTCCAAACTATTCATCACTTTTATATTTATATTCATCATTTCTTGTGCGCCAGTAAATAATTCAACTAATTCATCCTTACCAAAAGAATATCCAGACATAATCAAAGAAACAAAGGAAAAAAAACAATTACCTAATAAAAAGATTAATGAAAGAAAACTTACAAAAGCTTCTCAAAATAGAATTTATAATGAAATGGAAATTCTTTTGCCAAAATTTCTTGATGAAAATATTTCAAAAAATTTGATAAATTCTTTTGAGCTCTCAATTTATAAAAAAGAGATAAAAAATATTCAATTAAACATAAACAAATACTATAATCTTGGTGAGTTAGAAAAGATATTAGAAGAAAAGGCTGCTCCAGGAAAAGTATTTATAGGAACTTTTGATTCTGATTCGACAAAGCTCATAAAAGAATATTGCAACAAAGATATAATGCTTTTTTCATTTACAGTTGATCAAAGCTTATCTGGAGATTGTGTATTTTTAATAAATTTCTTTCCAAGGGATGATCTTGAATCAATTTTTAATTATTTTCCTGATGGATCAAAAATTGCGTTGCTGTATCCTGAAAATTTTTATGGATTCCATATAAATGAAATTATTGATGATATAGCCTCTAAAAGTAAATCAATTATAGTTGCTAGAGCCTCTTATAAAGAAGATCTATCAGATGCAAGAGAGGCAATAAAGCAATTAGGAAAATATGACTTAAGAAAAAAAGAACTAGAAAGACAAAAAGAAATTTTAAAAAATAAAAATGATGAAATCTCAAAAAATGCTCTCAAAAAAATTGAAAAATTTGAAACCGCAGGCAATGTTGATTTTACCCATCTAATTTTGCCAGATTACAGTATTCGACTTTTAGAAATTGCCCCACTACTTCCTTTCTACGATATAGATCCACAAAAAGTTCAATTTGTAGGCACTGGTGTATGGGATGACAGGGCATTTTTTACAGAACCAACCCTACAAGGTGCAATATTTAGTGGAATTGAAGAAAAATATAGAGATGAATTTTTCACAGATTACACTTATGTTTATAACGAAAGACCCTTAAGAACCGCTACTATACCCTATGATTTAATGGGCGTTTTGTCATATTTAATAAATGAAAACTTTAATATCCAAGATACCTCAAATTTTTTAAATAGTGGAAAGATAAAATTTGATGGAATTGATGGAAAATTTTATTTTTTAAATAATGTTATTTCTAGAGAGCTAAACATTCTAGAAATTCAAAATGGATATGTCAAAAAATTAAATTGAATTTGTTAAATATTTAGATAATTTTTTTATTGCAATTGCTCTATGGCTTAATAAATTTTTTTGTCTAAGGCTCATTTCACTAAATGTAAGACCCATACCATTTGGGACAAAAATCGGATCATATCCAAAACCATTTTTTCCTTTAATTTTTAAAGATATTTTTCCATAAACTCTTCCTGTAAAAAATAATTGTTTATTTGTGTTTAATGTTAGACATATAGAAGTTTCAAAAAAAGCTTTGTATTTATTTTTATTTTTTACCACATCAATAATTTTATTTAAAACTGAATTTGTTTTATTATCTGACTCAAGATATTTTTTTGAATTAATGCCAGGCCCACCATTTAAAGCATCAATACAAATTCCAGAGTCGTCAGCAAAACATATTTTATTAAACTTTTTAAAACCATAGATAGATTTTATTTTCGCATTATATTTAAATGTTTTACCACTCTCAATAGGTGAAACTGTATTTTTATAATCATTAAGGCTTAGTAGTTTATAATTAAATTTTGTAAACAGATTAGAAATTTCTTGGATTTTATTTTTATTATTAGAAAAAAAAAGAATTTCTTTCACTATATTATACTGACAAACATTTTTTTTGTCTCTCTATTATTTCAGAGACCCCTTCAGATGCAAGATCAAAAAGTGTATTATATTGTTCTCTACTAAAAAAGTATTCCTCGCCTGTTGTTTGAATTTCAGCAATTTTTCCACTTTCACAAATAACAAAATTTCCATCTACCTGTGCTTTAGAATCTTCTTCATAGTCTAGATCTAAATTAGGTTTGTCATCAATAATTCCAACTGAAACTCCAGCTATAAATTCTTTAATAATAGGTTTTTCAATATTGAAATTTTTTTTAACTAAATCTACAGCTTGATAAAGAGCTACAAATCCACCACTAATCGATGCAGTTCTTGTTCCGCCATCAGCTTGAATAACATCGCAATCTATTTTTATTTGTCTTTCACCTAAGTTTTTTAAATTTATTATTGATCTTAGGCTTCGTCCAATCAATCTCTGAATTTCCTGGGTTCTTCCAGTTTGCTTACCTTTTGCTGCCTCTCTATCTATTCTTGAATTTGTTGATCTCGGCAACATACCATATTCAGCTGTTACCCAGCCTTTTCCAGAGTTTTTTAACCAATGAGGAGTTTTTTCATCAACTGAAGCAGTGCACAAAACATGAGTATTACCAAATTTTACCAAACATGAGCCCTCTGCATGGATGTTTACACCAGTTTCAAAGGAAATTTCTCTCATTTCTTTAAAGGTTCTTTTTTCTCTCATTTTATTATTTTAATTTTTTTTTTGTATTTTTTTATTATAGAGTTATTTTTTATGTCAGAAAACCTTTATGTAAAATTAAATGACAGATCAAAACAAATTTTTAAAACTGTTGTTGAAACTTACTTGGAAACAGGCTCCCCTTCTGGATCAGAAAAAATATTAAAAAAAGGATCTATAGATATTTCTTCAGCATCTATTAGGTCAATTTTAGCTGATTTACAGAAAGAAGGCCTTTTGTATGCTCCTCATACTTCTTCTGGAAGACTTCCAACCGACAAGGGTATGAGATTATTTGTAGATGGTTTATTAGAGTTTGGAAGGCTTACAAAAAATGAACAAGCAAACATAAAACAAAAGTGTTTATCAAAAGGAAATTCTTTCCAAGAAGTTCTAAGCGAAGCTTCAAAATTGATATCTGGTCTATCCAGTCATGCCGGTATAGTTGTGGCACCCAAATACCAAAACAACATAAAACACATTGAATTTATAAGACTAAACTCAAGTCAGGTCATGTCAATTATAGCAAGTACTAATGGACAAATTGAAAATAGAATCATTGAAGATGAAGGAAAGTTTAACGAGAGTATTTTGAGAGAAATATCAAATTTTTTAAATTTTAAATACAAAAATCAACCTATAGAAGAAATACAAAAAAATATTCAACAAGATATTAATTATTCAAAAGGAAGGCTGGAAACACTATCAAAAAATTTAGTTAAAAAAGGAATTTTAGAACTAACTCCTGATTTAAAAAATCCATATATATTTTTTCATGGTCAATCATCCCTCTTAAATGATGAAATAGTTTCTAAAGACTTAGATCAAATTAGAAAGTTGTTTGATGATATTGAAAATAAAACAAGTTTTTTAGATATACTAGAAAATACCAATTCTGCTAAGGGAGTACAAATATTTATTGGATCACAAAATTTTTTATTTAAACACTCTGGTCTTTCTATGGTAATGGCCCCATATAAAGATAAGGAGCAAAAAATTATAGGAGCTATTGGAGTTGTTGGTCCAACAAGGTTAAATTATGCTAAAATAGTACCTTTGGTTGACTATACATCAAAAATTGTTGGAAAGGTTTTAAGTTAATGCAAGATAATAAAGAAAACAAAAATTCAACTTTAGAAGATGAAGGAGATTTTGCAGACTCAACAAAAGATAATCAAGAAGAACAAAAAGAAAATAAATTAGAAGACAAAGAAATTGCATCAGAAAATCAGAGCCCAGAGAACAATGATAATGATATTAATGAAATAGAAAAGTTAAGTGAAGAATTAGAAAAGCTGAAGGAAGAAAAATTAAGACTACTTGCTGAGATGGAAAATCTTAGGAAAAGGTCAGAAAAAGAAAAATTAGACTCTATAAGATATGGTAGCATGAATCTAGCTAGAGATATTTTGTCACCTGGAGACAATTTATCACGTGCACTAGAAGCAATCCCAGAAGATGAAAAAAGCTCAGAAAAATTTAAAAATTTAAAAGATGGTTTAAATATGGTTCAAAAAGAATTTTCCACGATTTTAAGCAAACATGGTGTAAACAAAATAGAGGCAATTAATACTAAATTTGATCATAATCTTCACCAAGCTATGGTTGAGTTAGAGGATGATACAGTGGATGAAGGTACTATTGTTCAAGAGATGCAATCTGGATATACCATGCACGATAGGTTATTACGCCCATCGATGGTCGCAGTATCAAAAAAACCTGCAAAAAAAGATAATAGTAAAAAAAATGACTAATTTTTAATGTTTTTTTAGTCTTATACTTGTAATTTTAATCTTATTTCCCATATTTCAACTAGAATATTGAAAAATTCTAAAAATATTAATTAATTCAAAAAGGACAAAAGAAATTATATGGCAAAAGTTATCGGTATAGATTTGGGCACTACAAACTCTTGTGTAGCTGTTATGGAAGGTAAAGAGGGAAAAGTAATAGAAAATTCAGAAGGTACAAGAACTACCCCTTCTATGGTTGCATTTACTGAATCTAAAGAAAAACTAGTGGGGCAATCTGCAAAACGTCAAGCTGTCACCAATGCTGAAAATACTTTATTTGCTATTAAGAGATTAATTGGAAGAAACTTTACTGATGAAATAGTTACTAAAGATAGCGGCTTAGTCCCCTATAAAATCATAAAAGGAGACAATGGAGATGCTTGGGTAGAATCTCGTGGAGAAAAATATAGCCCAAGTCAAATAAGCGCATTTGTTTTACAAAAAATGAAAGAGACTGCTGAAAGTCATTTAGGAGAACCTGTTACGCAAGCAGTAATAACTGTTCCAGCTTATTTTAATGATTCTCAGCGTCAAGCTACTAAAGACGCAGGGAAGATTGCTGGATTAGAAGTTTTAAGAATAATTAATGAGCCAACAGCTGCTGCTCTTGCTTATGGTTTGGATAAAAAAAAGACTGGCACGGTTGCTGTATATGATCTTGGAGGTGGAACATTTGATATTTCTATTTTAGAAATTGGAGATGGAGTATTTGAAGTTAAATCAACCAATGGAGACACACACTTAGGTGGGGAAGATTTTGATTTAGAAATTATTAATTATTTAGCCGATGAATTTAAAAAAGATAACGGCATTGATTTAAGACAAGATAAATTAGCCCTGCAAAGATTAAAAGAAGGTGCGGAAAAAGCTAAAATTGAATTATCCAGCAGTACAGAGACCGAAGTTAATCTACCTTTCATAACCGCTGATCAAAGTGGACCTAAGCACTTAACAATAAAACTATCTAGAGCAAAACTAGAAGCTATTATAGGCGAGCTTTTGACAAAAAGTTTGAAACCATGTGAGATGGCGCTTAAAGATGCGGGTCTTAAAGCTTCAGACATTGATGATGTAATTTTGGTTGGTGGTATGACTAGAATGCCTAAGGTAATAGAATTAGTAAAAAATTTTTTTGGTAAAGAGCCTAACAAAGGAGTCAATCCAGATGAGGTTGTTGCAACAGGCGCAGCTATTCAAGGGGGTGTTTTACAAGGTGATGTAAAAGATGTTCTTCTTTTAGATGTTACACCTTTGTCTTTGGGAATTGAAACATTGGGTGGTGTTTTTACTCGTTTAATTGACAAAAATACAACTATACCAACTAAGAAAAGCCAAGTGTTTTCTACTGCTGAAGACAACCAAAGCGCTGTTACAATTCGTGTATTTCAAGGCGAAAGAGAAATGGCTGCTGATAATAAGCTTTTAGGTCAATTTGATTTAGTGGGAATACCCCCTGCTACTCGTGGAATGCCACAAATAGAAGTCACATTTGATATAGATGCAAACGGAATAGTTAATGTTTCTGCCAAAGATAAAGCTACAGGAAAAGAACAACAAATTCGCATTCAAGCTTCAGGAGGTTTAAGTGATGAAGATATTGAGCGAATGGTCAAGGAAGCTGAAGAAAACGCTGAATCCGATAAAAAGAAAAGAGAATTAGTTGATACAAGAAATCAAGCAGATAGCCTTGTCAATGAAACTGAAAAAAACATTAAAGAACACGGCGACAAAGTTTCTGAAGAAGACAAGAAAAAAATTGAAAGTGATATTGAAGAATTAAAAAAAGTTAAAGACGGAGAAGATCTAGAGGCTATTAAATCTAAAACAGAACAATTAGTTCAATCTTCTCTTAAACTTGGCGAAGCTATTTACAAACAAAACCCTCAAGGTGGTGCACCACAGCCTGATCCTTCTGGAGACGAGCCTTCTTCAGATAAAAAAAGTGATGAAAAAGTTGTTGATGCAGAGTTTGAGGAAGTGGATGAAAATAAAAAAGATAAGTAAACTTATAAATATATAAGGGCTAAATGGCTGATAGAGATTTTTATGAAATCCTTGGTCTTTCCAAGAATGCTAGTGATAGCGAAATTAAAAAATCTTATAGAAAACTTGCTATGCAATATCATCCAGATAGAAATCAGGGAGACAAAGAGGCTGAAAAAAAATTTAAAGAAGCAAGTGCAGCTTATGAAATTTTAAAAGATCCAGAAAAAAGATCTGCCTATGATCAATTTGGCCATGATGCATTTAGACAAGGTGGACAAGGTGGAGCACAAGGATTTGGAGATTTTGCTGGAGGCTTTTCAGATATTTTTGAAGAATTTTTTGGAGGAGGCTTTGGACAAAGTTCAAGACAAAGAGGGCCTGCCAGAGGAAGTGATTTACGTTATAATATGACGGTTTCATTACAAGAAGCATATAATGGAAAAAAAACAGAAATAAGAATTCCAGGATATACAAGTTGTAATGCTTGTAATTCAACAGGTAGTGCAGACAAGTCAGGTCCAAGTACATGCTCTACATGTGATGGCCATGGTAAAGTTAGATCAACGTCAGGTTTTTTTTCAATAGAAAGGCCATGTCCAACTTGTGGTGGCGAGGGCTACTCTATAAAAAATCCATGTTTAAAATGTAATGGATCAGGACAAGTAAAAAAACAAAAAACCATCTCGGTTTCTATTCCAGCCGGAGTTGATACTGGTACAAGAATAAGAATTTCTGGTGAAGGAGAGCCTGGTCAAAAAGGAGCTGGCAATGGAGACTTGTATATTTTTGTACAAGTTCAAAAAGACAATCTTTTTGAAAGAGAGGAAGAAAACATTTTTTGTCAAATACCCATTTCTATTACTACTGCTATACTTGGAGGAGAAATAGAAGTTCCTACAATTGATGGAAAAAAAGCAAGATTGACAATTCCTTCAGGTACTCAATCTGAAACACAGTTCAGATTAAGAGGAAAGGGTATGAGTATATTAAGACAAAGCAGAAGAGGTGATATGTACGTAGAAACAAATGTAGAAATTCCAGTAAACCTTAACTCAAAACAAAAATCGATATTGAAAGAATTTGAAAATGAGGGAGGTACCTCAAAATCACACAACCCCAAATCTCAAAGTTTTTTCAAAAAAATCAAGGAAGTTTGGGAAGATTTAACTTAATCCCTTTTCAATTCTGATTCATCAAAGTATAAGAAGTTTTAATGACTAAAATAAAAATAGCAGTAGCAGGATGCCTTGGCCGAATGGGACAAGAACTATCGAAAAAAATAATTGCCAACAATAAGTTAGAATTTGTTGGTGGTTTTGAGCACAAAAAACATAAAAATATAAACAAAGAATTTAACAAAGTCTCTGAAATTCAATCTTCAAACTTAATTCACTCAAATCCAATTCCTTCTATCAAACTTGCAAATGTTTTAATTGATTTTACTACACCTCAATCTACGTTGGAGAATATAAAAATTGCTTCTTTAAATAAAACTGCTGTAGTAATAGGTACAACTGGCATCTCTAATGCTCAGAAAAATAAAATTAAAATTTTTTCAAAAAAAATACCTATACTTATGTCTTCAAATATGAGCCTTGGAGTTAATTTACTTTTTAATCTGGTAAAACAAACCTCCTCAGCTTTAAAATCAACTGATTATGACATTGAGATAGCGGAAACTCACCATAAGCACAAAAAAGACGCTCCTTCAGGAACTGCCCTGTCTCTTGGGGATTATGCAGCCCTAGGTAGAAAAACTTCATTAAATAAATCAAAAATTTTAGACCGCACTAAAAAATTAAGCTCAAGAAAAAAAGGTGATATTGGTTTTTCTGTAACTAGAGGTGGAGAGATTGCTGGAGAGCATACAGTTAGTTTTATTGGTGAAAACGATAGGGTTGACTTAGTTCATAAAGCAAACAATAGATCAATCTTTGTAAAAGGCGCCCTTGATGCCGCTATATTTCTTAGTAAAAAGAAATCAGGATTTTATACAATGAATGATCTATTATTTAATAAATAATATTCTTTAAAATCTTTATTAACTCAAATCAAATTTTTTATAACAATTTTCAATATTTATTTTTTCTTTAATTAAGTTACCTTTTTCATCCCGCATTTCAAAGTAGTCAACTTGTGGCATAGGTATACTAGAATTGAAAAACAAAAAAAGTCTACACGTATCATTATCAAAACGCATAGTTTGTGTATTACCATCTAACCTAAATAAATTAGGGTCACCTAGGCGCATATAAATTTCATTTATAGTTTTGCCAACAAAGTTTATTCTTATTACTTCTTTTTGTTTTTTAACAACTTTTTTTTGACGTTTTTTTTCCACTTCTACAATTTCTTTTTCTTTTTTTGCTGCACTTACTTTTTCCTCAAGGCTCATATTTTCATTTATTGATTCTTCTTCTTTTTCTTTAATTTTTTCTTTTTTTTCCTCTTTCCCTGCTATTTTTTTAACAGATGTTTCAATGCTAGTAGAGACTTTGGACACTCCCTTCGCCACCTCAATTGTAGCGCAACCGTTTAAAATTAAAATAAATGTAAAAAAGAAAAATATACGCATTGCTCTATTGCTCTATAGTTAAATTAATTATAATAAAAAACACATAATGCTTACATTAATCAAATCCCCATTCCTAGAATATAAATTAACAATTCTTAGAAACAAAAGAACAAAAAATTCTCTTTTTAGACAAACAATGAATGAAATAAGCTATTTAATTGCTGCAGAAGTACTAAAACATATAAAATTTAAAAAAATAAAGATACAGACCCCAATACAAAATACTAGTGGTAACGAAATTTCTAACCCTATTATAATCATTCCAATTTTAAGAGCAGGACTTGGATTAGTTGAGGGGTTCGTTAAATTTTTACCAAATGTAGAAAAAGGTCATATTGGTCTCTATAGAGATGAACAGACATATCAACCTGTTGAGTATCTATGCAAATTACCAAAAGTAAATAATAAGACTATTTTGGTTCTTGATCCCATGTTGGCAACCGGAAACTCCTCATCAGCTGCAATAGATCTTATAAAAGAACGAGGAGTCAAAGTGAAAAATATTAAACTTGTATCTTTGTTGGCAGCTCCAGAAGGTATTAAAAATATTCGTAAAAATCATAAGGATCTCCATATTTTTATTTGTAGTCTTGATAAGGGACTAAATAAGAAAAAATATATTGTGCCAGGTCTTGGAGACGCTGGCGATAGGTATATGGGCACCTAATTACAAATTTATTCAATTTATCCACTATCTCTTTTTTTAAATAATTTTTTTTTGCTATAAAAATGTTATCAGGGTGTATCTATAAATAATTCAGAAAAGGGAGACTTTTGGTATGAAAAAATTTTTAAATATTTTTGTTATTTCTTTTGTACTTGTTTTTTCTACAAGTACATTTGCTAACAAAATTGGAGTAATTTATGACTCTGGTGGTAAATTTGATAAGTCATTTAATGAGTTAGCATACAATACTGCTGTAAGAGTGCAAGATGAACTTGGTTGGGAAATGATTGAGTTTGAAGCTGCAAATAATACTCAAATTGAACAAGGAATGAGAAAAGTTGCTGATAGAGGCGCTACTTTAGTTGTTGCAATGGGTTTTGCGCAAGCTGATGCAGTTGCTGCTATAGCTCCACAATATCCTGATGTTAATTTCGTTGCAGTGGATGTGTGTTGGGTAGATGATCCTGCTGGAAATATTTATCAAGCTTGTTACTTAGAGCATGAAGGCTCATTTTTGGTAGGGGTAATTGCTGCTATGGCATCAAAAACTGGAACAATAGGTTTTGTTGGTGGAATGGATATTCCATTAATTCGAAAATTCCAAGGTGGTTATGAACAGGGTGCTTTATATGCCAATCCTGATATTAAAATACTGGCAAACATGACAGGCACAACTCCTGAAGCTTGGAACAATCCAACTAAAGGTGCTGAGCTTACAAAAGCACAAATTGATGGTGGTGCAGATGTTGTTTATCAAGCAGCTGGCGGAACCGGAATTGGAGTTCTTCAGGCTGCTGCGGATGCTGGAATTTATGGCATAGGTGTTGATACTAATCAAAACTGGATGCATCCAGGAAGCATGTTAACCTCTATGTTAAAGCGTTTGGATCTAACGATCTTTGAACAAGCTGAAAAAACTGCTGATGGAACTTTTGAGCCAGGTATTAATATTCTTGGACTTGCTCAGGGAATGGTTGGATATGCTACTGAAGATGGTCAGGTAACTGCCGAAATGGTAGCCGCTGCCGATGCTGCTGCTGCAGGCATTAAAGACGGCTCTATAACAGTTGCAGACTGGTCACAAGAGTAATTTAGCAAAAACATTTTGGTGAGACCTAAATAAAATATATATTTTATGGTCTCACCTATTTTAGAACTAAAAGATATAAATAAATCTTTTGGCCACGTTCACGCCAATAAAAATATTAATTTACAAATAAATAAAGGCACAATCCACGGAATAATTGGTGAAAATGGAGCAGGTAAATCAACCTTAATGAGCATTGTTTTTGGTCTTTATCAGACAGATTCAGGAACAATAAAGATTAACGGAAAAGAAATTAAGTTAAAATCACCACGTGACTCAATTTTAAGTGGGATAGGTATGGTGCATCAACATTTTATGCTAGTGGAAAATTTTTCAGTTTTAGAAAATATTATTTTAGGTTTTGAAGGCGAACTTGTTTTTGGAAAAAATTTAGAAAAAGCAAAAAAAGATTTAAAAAATTTATGTGATACGTATAAACTTAATATTGATCTTGAATCTACCATCTCTGATTTATCAGTAGGATTTCGCCAAAGAGTTGAAATCCTTAAATCTTTGTACCGTGGTGCTGAAATACTTATTTTGGATGAGCCTACCGGTGTATTAACTCCTCAGGAAGTAGATGAGCTTTTTAAAATTTTGCGTTCTTTAAAAGAGGAAGGAAAAACAATAGTTTTAATTACCCATAAGTTAAATGAAATTATGGATTTAACCAGTGAAGTTTCTGTTATGCGCCAAGGGGAGATGGTTGGTCACAAAAAAACAGAGTCTACTAATAAAGAAGATTTAGCAGAAATGATGGTTGGAAGAAGCGTTTTACTCAGAATAAATAAATCAGCTACAAAGCCTGGTAATGCAGTTTTTAGTGTAAGGGATTTAGTAGTCAAAGATGATTTAGATGTTACTAGAGTTAAAAATGTAAATTTAGATATTCATGAAGGAGAAATACTAGGACTTGCAGGGGTTACTGGTAATGGCCAAACTGAATTGTTAGAAGCTTTGTCGGGTATAAGAAAAATTGAATCAGGTAAGATTCAGCTTTTTAATGAAACTATTTCTAATAAAAATAATTTTTTTGATCCTAAACTTTTAAAAGAAAAAGGTTTGGCCCATGTTCCTGAAGATCGCCAAAGAATGGGGCTCGTTACTGATTTTAAAGCATATGAAAATTTAATTTTTGGCTATCATCATCAAGAACCATTTTCAAAATCATCTGTTCTTAAAGAAAAAGAAATACTGTCTTTTTCAAAAAAAGTGATGGAAGAATATGATGTAAGGCCAAGATCACCCAACTTAATTACTTCTAATTTTTCAGGTGGCAATCAACAAAAAATTATTTTAAGTCGTGAACTTAATGAAAACCCAAAGGTTTTATTGGTTGGCCAACCAACAAGAGGTGTAGATATTGGTGCAATAGAATTTATTCATCAACGACTTATCGACATGAGAGACAAAGGTGCGGCTATACTTTTAGTTTCTGTTGAGTTGGAAGAAGTATTATCTTTGTCAGATAGAATTGTTGTCATGTTTGATGGAAATATTGTTGGAGAAAAAATCAACAAAGATGTAACTGATCGAGAATTAGGATTATTAATGGCAGGAGTTGCTTAATGGCAACTGCAGTTGACAAAACAAAAGTTCCTTGGTGGGTTGCAAACTTAATTGTTCCTCTTGTGAATTTACTTTTGGCACTTTTAGTCTCCGGACTATTTATTTTTATTGCAGGTGAGAATCCCCTTCAAGCTGTTAGACTTATAATTTATGGATCATTTGGCTATATAGAAGGTTTTGCCTATACTCTCTATTATACGACAAATTTTGTTTTTACTGGATTAGCATTTGCCGTAGCTTTTCATTGCCGTCTTTTTAATATAGGGGGTGAGGGACAAGCATATATAGGTGGCTTAGGCGTATTCCTTGTTGCAATAAATTTAAGTTTTTTACCTGTTCCTTTAGTATGGTTATTGGCTACAGCAGGAGCAGTAGTTTTTGGCGCAGCTTGGGCATACATACCTGCTTATCTTCAGGCAAAAAGAGGAAGCCATGTTGTAATTACAACTATTATGTTTAATTTTATAGCTTCGTCTTTAATGGTATTTTTACTTGTTGATGTAATTAGGGACTTTAAACAAATGGGTCCCCATACAGTAGCGCTTCCCAAAGAATTATGGTTTCCGACTTTTAAAGAATTAGCCCATTTATTTGGAGTAAAGATAAGATACTCACCGCTGAATCTATCTTTTTTAATTGCAATAGCCGCTTCATTTTTTGTTTGGTTTTTAATTTGGAAAACAAAATGGGGATATGAAATGCGAGCAGTTGGACACAATACGAAAGCAGCAATCTATGCTGGAATTTCTCCTCACAAAAATATTATTATAGCCATGTTAATTTCTGGAGGTCTTGCGGGCATGTTAGGGATCAACGAAATTCTAGGGGTGCATCACAAAATCGTTGCTGGATTTCCAGCAGGATATGGATTTACAGGAATCGCAGTGGCTTTAATGGGAAGAAATCACCCTATAGGAATATTTCCTGCAGCTTTTCTTTTTGGCATTTTATATCAAGGAGGATCGGAAGTGACTTTTGATATGCCTAATATTACAAGATATATGTTTGTTGCTGTACAAGGAGTAATTATTTTATTTAGTGGTGCTTTAGAAAACTTATTTAGACCTCAGATTGAAAGTTTTTTTGTAAATCGAATTAACAAAGAGAAAATGGCATAATGGACAATTTAGCGGATATTGCTTCATTATTAAATTCAACATTTAGAATTTCTACACCTTTAGTTTTCGCAGCAATGGCTGGACTTTTTGCTGAAAGATCAGGTGTAATAGATTTTGGTTTAGAAGGAAAGATGCTTGCAGCAGCTTTTGTTGCAGCTGTTGGTTCTTATTTTTTTGGATCTCCTTGGATGGGGCTACTTTTAGCGATTTTAGCTTGTGTTAGTCTTTCCATGTTACATGGTTTTGCTTCAGTTACTCACAAGGGAGATCAAGTTGTATCTTGTGTAGCAATAAACATTTTAATGATTGGTTTAACTACCGCATTAGCTGCAGCTTGGTTTGGCCAAGCTGGACTGACGCCCACACTTACAAGTGATCAAAGATTTTTAGAAATAACCCTTCCTTTTGCAGATGCCTTACAAGATGTCCCAATCATTGGTTTAATTTACAGTGATATCATAAGTGGTCATTATATATTTGTATATATTGCCTACTTATCTGTTCCTATTGTATTTTGGATTGTGTTTAAAACTAGTTTTGGGTTAAGGCTTAGAGCAGTAGGTGAAAATCCAAGTGCAGTTGATACTGCCGGAATAAATGTATTTTCAATGCGATATAAGGCACTTATGGTAAATGGAGTTTTAATTGCTTTCGCTGGGGCACATTTATCTACTGCAGTTAATGCTAATTTTTTTAGAGAAATGTCTGCAGGTAGAGGATACTTAGCTTTGGCTGCTTTAATTTTTGGAAAATGGCATCCTAAAACAGCTTTAATTGCTTGTTTATTATTTGGTTTTACAGATGCTCTGCAAATTAGGTTACAAGGAGTTGAGCTACCAATGATAGGGACTATACCTGTTCAATTAATCCAAGCAATACCATATATTTTAACAGTCGTTCTTCTCGCAGGATTTGTGGGAAAAGCAATAGCTCCTAACGCAATTGGCCAACCATACATTAAAGAGAGATAAAATTTTATGATATTCCAAAACGTTTTAGATAAATCTGGAATTTATTTATTTTTTCACTATATGTTTAAATAATATATGAGCTTAAATATTGTAGATAAAAATTTTCTTCGTGAGAATGGTTTAAAGCCAACCGCACAAAGATTAGCAATATATGAAATTTTATTTAGTGAAGGTGACAAACATTTTACAGCAGAAGAAATAAAAAAACTTGCTATATCTAAAGGCGTTAAAATTTCAGTTGCAACAATTTACAACAACCTTAATCATTTTGTTGAAGCTGGTTTATTAAAGAAAAGACAAGTCGATAATAACCGATCTTATTTTGATAATAATGTAAGCGATCATTTTCATCTTTTTGATGAAGAGACAAATACGCTTACTGATATTCCGCCTTCTTCTGTAAAATTTGCTAAGCTACCAAAATTACCTAAAAATAAACAAATAAAAAATATTAATTTGATAATAAATATTAAAAAAAATCCAGTTTAGAATTATTCTAGTCTATTGACATTTTTAATTATAGACTTAAATTAAACAAAAAAAAGAGGATAACATGAGTAGTATTGAAAAATGCCCTGTAATGCATGGCGCTATGACTAGTAACAAAGATACAGGAACTTCTAATAGAGACTGGTGGCCAAACCAGTTAAATTTATCAATTCTTCATCAGCATGATCAAAAATCTAACCCAATGAATAAAGATTTTGATTATAGAGAAGAATTTAAGAGCATTGATTATACTGCTTTAAAAAAAGATCTTACAAGTCTCATGACAAATTCACAAGATTGGTGGCCAGCTGATTATGGACATTATGGTCCTTTTTTTATTCGTATGACATGGCATGCGGCTGGAACTTATAGAACTGGAGATGGCAGAGGAGGTGGAGGAACTGGAGCACAGAGATTTGCCCCCCTGAATAGTTGGCCTGATAATGGAAACCTTGATAAAGCACGAAGGTTGCTTTGGCCTATTAAACAAAAATACGGCAATAAAATTAGTTGGGCAGACTTATTGATATTAACAGGAAATGTTGCAATAGAATCAATGGGTGGAAAAACTTTTGGTTATAGTGGAGGCCGTCCAGATATATGGGCCCCTGAAGAAGATATTTATTGGGGCGTTGAAAAAGAGTGGCTAGAAAATAAACGATACAAAGGAGAGCGTGAATTGGACAATCCATTAGCTGCAGTTCAAATGGGTTTAATTTATGTTAATCCTGAAGGGCCAGATGGTAATCCTGATCCCCTTGCTAGTGCAAAAGATATTCGCGAAACTTTTAATAGAATGGCTATGAATGATGAAGAGACTGTAGCACTTACTGCAGGTGGTCACACCTTTGGTAAAGCACATGGTGCTGGAGACCCTTCTCTTGTCGGTCCTGAACCAGAAGGTGCAAAAATTGAAGAAATGGGCTTTGGATGGATTAGTAAACATGGTTCTGGCAAAGGTAGTGATGCTATAACGAGTGGAATTGAAGGAGCCTGGACAACCAATCCTATCAAGTGGGATAACGGATATTTTGATCTTCTTTTAAACTATGAATGGGAACTTACTAAAAGTCCTGCTGGAGCAAACATATGGCATGCAGTAAACCAAAAAGATGAACACAAAGCTCCTGATGCAGAAGACTCTTCGAAACTAGTTCCAACAATGATGACAACTGCTGATATGGCGATGCGTGAAGATCCAGCATACCGAAAAATTTCAGAAAGATTCCATAAAAATCCTGATGAATTTCAAGATGCATTTGCTCGTGCTTGGTTTAAACTTTTACATCGTGATATGGGACCAAAAACTCGTTACATTGGCCCTGAAGTGCCAGAAGAAGAATTAATTTGGCAGGATCCAATCCCAAAAGGAAATGCAGATTATAATATTGATTCCGCTAAGGCAAAAATTCTTGAAAGCGGACTATCTATTCAAGAAATGGTAGAAACTGCTTGGGCTAGTGCATCTACTTTTCGTGGAACAGATATGAGAGGTGGCGCAAATGGTGCTCGTATACGTCTTGAGCCTCAAAAAAATTGGGAAGCAAATAAACCAGACCAACTTTCAAAAGTATTAAGTATATTTGAAGATATAGCCTCAGACATTGGAGCCAGTGTTGCAGATATAATAGTTTTAGCTGGAAATGTTGGAATAGAAAAAGCATCTGGCATAACTGTTCCTTTTACTCCTGGTCGTGGAGATGCTACACAAGAAAATACCGACATTGATTCTTTCACTGTTCTTGAACCTGAAGCGGATGGTTTTAGAAATTATTTAAAGAAAAATTACACAGTAACTCCAGAAGAGTTAATGTTAGATAAAGCTCACTTGCTAGGTCTTACTGCGCCCGAGATGACAGTATTAGTTGGAGGAATGCGCTCACTTGGTATTAGTTCTGATGACCGAGGTATTTTCTCTGATAATTCAGAAAAGTTGACTAACCAATTTTTTACTAAACTTTTGGATATGTCAGTAAAATGGGAAGCAACAGGTAGCAATTCCTATCAAGCAACTGACCGTAAATCTGGTTCTAAAGTAAGACGAGCATCTAGAACTGATCTCGTTTTCGGTTCCAATTCGCAATTGCGAGCATTGGCTGAAGTATACGCACAATCTGACTCAAACGATAAATTTGTAACAGATTTTGTATTAGCTTGGAACAAAGTGATGAATGCAGATAGATTTGATTTAAATTAAATTTATTAAAAATTATTACATTTAAATAGAGTTATGTTTTTAATTTTTTTTGGATTAATTTTATAAATCCATCTAGGATACTTTGAATCAATCAGTTTACAATTATTTTGTGAAGAAAAATGTTTCGAAGTATCAAAATCTTTTGTTAAAATTAATACATCAGATTTAATTTTTTCCTTTTTGGTTAAAGATTGCATTTCATTAATGTTATCAGATTTAAATAAGTGAACAAAAAATTCATTTTTTTGATTATTTTTTAAATTTATATTAAAATTTATATATCCATTATTATTTTCCCATAGTTTATGTTCAAGTTCTACACATGTGCTTTTTTGACAAAAACTGTTTGTTATAAACATTTGTTTATTATCAACTTTTTCAAAATAAGATATTTTGTCAAATTTAAAATAATAATTAGTTGTTATATTTTTAATGTTAAATGGATTTAAAGATTCATAACTCTTAACTGAATTACTAGAGTTAATATAATATATTTCACTAATTTCACTAAAATAAATTTTATTTAAAATTTTAAGTTCTGAAGTTTGGCTTGTAAAAGTAAAAAATATTAATCCAAAAAAATTTAAGACTAAAGTTATTTTAATAATAAAATTTTTAATTTTTTTATTGATGTTAGTTTTATCAAGAAAATAACAAATAAAAAAAGGAGCAAATACTAAAACTGGATAAATATATCTTAGTTCCTTGTGAGGAACTAATGAGTGGATGATAAAATAAGGTAAAGTTGCCCAGACAATTATGTTTCGATAACCAAAAAACCAAGTATATAAAAGGCTTATAACCAGTAAAATGCTAATCGGTGGAAAATATTTATATAGGGTTAAATAAAAGTAACCAAAAAAAGGATGATTAGACCAATCTGAACTAGAATAAAAATCGTTACCACTTCCGTACAAGAAAAATTGAATGGATGGTGTTCTATCAATTATATAATTTAAATCAAAAAAATTTATTTTAGTTATAAAATTTTTTCCTTCTATGCCCCAGAAATTAGTAAGTTGTTCTATGAATATTAATATAATAATTCCAAATATTATAAAAATCAGATTAGATATTTTTTTTCTAAGAAAATTATTTTCAAAAAATAAAATCCAAAACAATATAAAGGCTATAGATATGCCTACATTGTATCTAAACACAAATGCACAACCTAAAAGCACGCCAAAGTTTATTAGTTTTATTATATTTAATTTATTCGTGTTTATTAAATAGTAGGATAAGGCAATTATTAAAAAAGATGTTGATAAATTTTCTGCTGAAGTTCTGGCATGTAAAAGTGGAAAAAACCAAAAAAGAAAAATAAAAATAAAATAAAATTTTTTTATATCGTTGTCTTTAATATATTTTTTTGTTGCTTGATAAAAAAAATATATTGCCCCAAATCCCAATAGAGAACTAACTAGTTTTAGAATAAATGTGATTGAAAAGAAATTTGTTAGATTAAAAAATAATAGTATTTTTGCAATAACAAAATATATAAAGGGCTGAAACCAGGATCTAATTATTAAGCTAGAACTATTTACAGAATCTTTATCAGTATTAAGAAAACAAGGATCTGATTGATAACCTAATTTAAAGTTAACATATTCCAAAACACATGACTGCTCATCTGCATTTAGCCAACCTGTACTAAAATAACTTGCCAAAATATGGGAAAAAAAAGAAATTAAAATTATTAAATTAAATTTACTTTTTATTAAGTTCATTTATCTTTAGAGTAAGTTTATAAATTTTATTATGAACACTATCAAACATACGAATAAAAAAATATCTATAATTGCACCTTTTTTCAATGAAGAAGAAAGTTTGCCAATTTTTTTAGAAGAAGTTTTAAATATTGTTGGAGAGCTGGCTGAGTATAATTTTGAAATTATATTTATAGATGATGGAAGTACTGATAATAGCCTTGTTTTTCTAAAAGAAAAGGCCAAAGAAAACAAAAATATTATTGTTCTTGAGCTATCAAGAAATTTTGGGAAAGAGGCAGCTTTAACTGCTGGGATAGATATAGCTGTTGGATCGGCAATCATTCCAATAGATGTTGATTTACAGGATCCTCCAAATTTGATTAATAAGATGATAAAAAAATGGAAGTCCGGATCAGATGTTGTTCTTGCAAAAAGAGAAAATAGACTAAATGAAAATTTTTTAAAAAGGGTATCTGCAAGTTTTTTTTATAAAATTTATAGTTTCTTTGTCGGTAATTCAAAAATCTCAAATGTGGGTGATTTTAGACTGATTGATAAAAGAGTAGTAGATAATATAAAAAATCTAAAAGAAAAAAATAGGTACATGAAGGGCTTATTAAGTTGGCCTGGATTTTCATCTGCAGAAATCCCCTATACTCGCAACAAAAGAAAAGCAGGAAAGTCAAAATTTACTTTTTTAAAATTGTTAAACCTGGGTTTTGAGGGAGTTACTTCTTTTAGTGTATTACCTTTAAAATTTTTTATGTTTATAGGTTTTATAGGTATTATTTTTTCTTTGTTTTTTGCAATTATAATTTTGTTTCAAAAAATATTTTATGAAAATTTTATTGAGGGATATGCTTTTCTGATTCTATTAATTTTATTTTTTGGAAGTTTTCAATTATTGGGTGTTGGAATTCTTGGTGAATATATAGGTAAAATATACATAGAGACTAAAAACAGACCAATATATATTATTAAAAACAGATATAATTAGAGATAGTTTTGGATTCAGAATCTTTTTTAGAAATGTCAAGATTTGAAAAAGATCATTGGTGGTTTTGTGGACGTAGAAAAATTATTGATTTATTTTTAAAAAAAATAAAATTAAAAAAAAATGCTAAAATTTTAGAAATTGGTTGTGGCACTGGTTCGAATATAAATATGTTAAAAAGTTATGGCTTTGTTTCTGCTATAGAGCCAAGCGATGAAGCCATTCATTATTTAAAAAAAAAAGATCTAACTTCAGTAAATTTCAATAAAGGTAAGTGTCCAGAAGATTTGGATTTTGAAAATAAATTTGATTTAATTTGCATGTTTGATGTTTTAGAGCACATTGATAAGGATAGTGAAACTTTATCAAAAACAATTAAAGGTCTAAAAAATAATGGTAGATTATTTATAACTGTCCCAGCTTATCAATGGTTATGGAGTCAGCATGATATTAATTTAATGCATAAAAGAAGATATAACAGCAATACATTAAAAAATTTAATAAAAAATTTTGATATTAAAATAGAGCATATAACGCACTTTAATACTATTTTATTTCCCTTAGCATTATTAGATAGGATGATTCAAAAAATTGTAAAAAATAATAGTAAAAATAATAAATTTCCCAATTATTTTTTAAACGTTTTATTTAAAATTATCTTTAATTTTGAAAAAATATTGCTAAAGTTTTTTTATTTCCCTTTTGGTCTTTCATTGTTGTTAATTATCAAAAAAGTTTAACCTGGCGACCATTTTGGGGGTGCTAATTCAAAATCTTTATAGTCAAAAGCTGGAGAAACAGTACATCCTATTAGGGAGTATTTCCCATTACTTTTCATACTAAACCATGAACCTGCCTTAATAATCAAATGATTATTCTCATCCTTTTCAATATTGTGTCCAAGAATTTTGGTCACTGAACTTTTTCCGTCTTCTGAAATAAATACAGACAAAGTGTCTCCACTATAAAAATGCAATATTTCATTTTTAGTTAATTTATGCCAATGGGAATTTTGATCTTTTTTAAGTAAATAATAAATTAAGCTAACATTGTTATCTATGTCACGAAATGATTCTGAAAAATATCCACCTTCAGGGTGGGGAATCATTTTTAATTTTTCAATTAATTTTTCTGGATCACTCATAAATAAAACTTGGTATTACTATATTAAATGACCAAGTTTTTTTATTTTTGTTGATATATATTTTTCATTATATTTATTAGTGTCTGAAGTAATAGAAACTCTTTGATTAACGACTATACCCATATTTTTTAATGCATTTATTTTTTTTGGATTATTTGTCATTAAATCTATTTTTTTTATTCCAAGAAAATTAATCATATCTGAAATATTTTCATATTCCCTTTCATCTTCTTTAAATCCTAATTGATGATTTGCTTCTACTGTATCAAATCCTTTATCCTGAAGATTATAAGCCCGAATTTTGTTAGATAATCCAATTCCTCTTCCTTCTTGTTGCAGATAAAAAACTACACCACGACCCTTTTCAGCAATTTGTGTCAAAGATTCTGTTAATTGATACCTGCAATCACAGCGCATACTAAAAAATGATTCTCCTGTTATACATTGAGAATGCACTCTACATAGAACAGGTTCATTAGTTAATAAGTCACCCATACTTATTGCTAAGTGATCTTTAGAATTCTCTTCATCAGTAAATGCATGAACTTTAAATTCACCTAGGTCAGTAGGCAGTTTACTTGTTTCAATAAATTTCAATTTTTTTTCCATTTTTAACTATGCTTTAATCTTTTATTTATTTTTGTAAATAATTATAATTTAGTAGGATTGGGTGAGTCACCATAAACATCTTTTGGATCAAAAACCTTTTCTCCTTCTTCAAATTTTAGCTTTATTTTATTAAAATTTTTATTTTCAATAGAAATACTTCTATAAAAACATGATCTATAACCTACATGGCAACTAGCCCCCCCTTTAACTTGCACTTTGAGCCAAACACTATCTTGATCATCATCAATTCGTATTTCTTTTATCTTTTGTACAAGCCCACTTGTTTTTCCTTTGTGCCAAATAGTATTTCTACTTCGAGAATAATATACAGCCTCACCAAAAGTAATTGTTTTTTTAAAAGCTTCCTCATTCATAAATCCTTGCATTAATACTTCTCCTGAATCGAAGTCAGTTGTAACAACAGGTATTAATCCATCTTTATCAAACTTGGGAGCCAGGTCAGTAGATTCTTCTACTTGCTCTATTGATTTTCTTTTTTTAAATTCAATTTCAGACATAATCTTTTATTTCAATTTTTTTGCTATATCTTTTGCAAAATAAGTTAGTATACCATTTGCGCCAGCTCTTTTAAAAGATAAAAGACTTTCCATAATAACCTTATCGGAATCTAACCAATTTTTTTTAATAGCAGCCATTATCATCGCATATTCTCCAGATACTTGGTACACAAACGTGGGTATGTTAAAAGTATTTTTTACTTTATGAACTATATCTAGATAAGGCATACCTGGTTTTATCATTACCATATCTGCACCTTCTAATATATCTAACTCAACTTCTCTTATAGCTTCATCGCTGTTAGCAGGATCTAGTTGATAGGTTGATTTTGTTGCTCCTGCTAGTTTTGAGCCAATTGCATCTCTGAAAGGTCCATAAAATCCTGATGCATACTTTGCTGCATAGGATAATATTTGAGTATTAATAAATCCTGCCTCATCAAGAATTGACCGAATATGTCCTACTCTTCCATCCATCATATCAGAAGGAGCAATAATATCACATCCAGCTTGTGCTTGGATTAAGGCTTGTTGTCCTAAAACCTTTAATGTTTCATCATTATTAACTTCATCATTTATGACTAAGCCATCATGTCCATGATCAGTAAAAGGATCTAGAGCAACATCAGTAATAATTCCTAAGTCAGGAAATTCATTTTTTACTGCTTTAATTGATCTACAAATCAAGTTATTGTTATCAATAGCATTTGATCCTTTTGAGTCTTTTAATGAAGAATCTATATGGGGAAAAATTGCTATAGCTGGGATTTTTAATTTAACAGCTTGTTCTGCTTCTTTAATTAGTTCGTCTATAGAATTTCTATAAATTCCTGGCATTGAGGAAATTTTATCTTTAATTTTGTTTCCTTCAGTTACAAAAAGAGGCCATATTAAATCATTAGTTGTTAAAATGTTTTCTGAAATAAGTTTTCGTGAAAATGCTTTCATACGGTTGCGCCTTAAACGTGTAGAAGGAAAAGAAAAGGTATTTAAAGATTTTTTTTTCATAATTAATTTTTATTTAATGTTTCCTTTTTTAATGATTTAATAAACTCATCTAATTTATAAACCTTAGATTCTTGACTTCCTAATCGTCGAACAGAAACAGTTTGTTCTTCTGCTTCTTTTTTACCTATAGCCAAAATTGCTGGAACTTTTAAATTACTATGTTCTCTAATTTTATATCCAATCTTTTCGTTACGAGTATCTATTTCTGCGCGTATTTTTTCTGATTTCATTTTATTTAGTACTTCGTAACCATAATCATCAGTATCAGATGTAATAGTTGCTATAACAACTTGAACTGGGGATAACCAAATTGGCAAATGACCAGCATAGTGTTCTATCAAAATGCCTGTAAACCTTTCTAAAGAGCCAAAAAGAGCTCGATGTAACATTACAGGAGTTTTTTTCTGACCATCCTCATCAACGAAAGTAGCGCCTAAACGTCCCGGTAAATTTAAATCCACTTGCAAAGTACCACATTGCCAATCTCTACCTATGGCATCTCGAAGAACAAACTCTAATTTTGGCCCATAAAATGCACCTTCACCAGGGTTTAAAGAATATTCCAAATCAGTTGCTTCCATAGCATCTTTTAATGCTTGTTCAGACTTATCCCAAACAGCATCATCACCAACTCTTTTATCTGGCCTGTCAGAATATTTAATTCGAACATCATTAAAGCCAAAATCTTTGTATATACTTAAAATTAAGTCACAAACTTTTTTACTTTCGCTTGTGATTTGATCTTCAGTACAAAAAATATGTGCATCATCTTGAGTAAAAGCTCTAACCCTCATTAATCCATGCAGTGCACCTGAAGGTTCATATCGATGAACTTTTCCAAATTCAGACATACGAAGAGGAAGGTCACGATAACTTTTTAAGCCTTGTTTATAAATTTCTACTGCACCTGGACAATTCATGGGTTTAATAGCAAATATTTTTTCTTCTTTGGCTTCTGTTGTAAACATATTCTCACCAAATTTCTCCCAATGTCCTGATGTTTCCCATAAAGATTTATCCATCATATCCGGGGTGTTAGTTTCAACATAATCTTCTTTGTCTTGCCTATCCCTCATATAGTTTATGAGTGATTGAAATAGTGACCATCCTTTAGGATGCCAAAAAACAGCCCCAGGCGCTTCCTCTTGAAAATGAAACAAATCCATTTCTCTACCTAATTTACGATGGTCTCTTTTTTCAGCCTCTTCAAGTTGATGCAAATAATCTTTAAGTTCTTGATCATTTCTCCATGCAGTACCATAAATTCTTGTTAACATAATATTACTTGAATCACCTCGCCAATAAGCTCCAGCAACTTTCATAAGTTTGAAACTTTTACCAATATGTTTTGTTGAAGGCATATGAGGTCCTCTGCACAAATCCAACCACTCCCCTTGTTTGTAAATTGTAATTATTTCATCTTTTGGCAAATCATTAATAAGCTCAACTTTAAACTTCTCTCCCTTTTCTGAAAAAAAGTTAACAGCTTCATCTTTAGACCATTCTTCTCTAACAAAATTTTCATTTTTATTAATTATTTCAACCATCTTTTTTTCAATTTTTTTAAAATCATTTGTGGTAAAAGGTTCTTTTCTCGCAAAATCATAATAAAAACCATTTTCTATAGATGGTCCAATTGTAACTTGAGTTCCTGGGAATAATGTTTGTACTGCTTCTGCCATTACATGAGCGCAGTCATGCCGGATAATATCTAGGGCTTCACTATTTTCTTTTGTTAAAATTTGAATTTCAGAGTCGTTTTCAATTGTTCTTGATAAATCTAATATTTCTCCATTAACTTTAAAAGCTATAGCTGCTTTAGATAGAGACATTGAAATTTGTTTAGCAATATCATGGCCATTTAATCCCTTCTCTATTTTGGTAGATTTTCCATCAGGAAATTTAATATTTATTAAATCAGCCATTATATACTTCTCCAAATAGTACCCTCAGAAGTATCTTCAATTTCAACTCCTTCTTCTTTAAGTTTTTTTCTAATTTCATCTGCCATATCAAAATTTTTGTTGCGTCTAGCTTCATTACGATCTTTTATCAACCTTTCTATAGTATCTTGATTAATATTTTTTGATTGACCATAACCAAGCCAAGTATCTGGGTTTTCTTGGAGAATTCCAAATATTTTTCCTATCTCTAAAAGATTGAACTTAATTTTTTGTTTTGTTTTTACATCAGCATTATTAATACCATTAGTTAGCATATTGAGCTCAGCAATAACTTTAGGTGTATTGAGGTCATCATATAGCCCATTTATAATTCTTTCTTCTATTTCATTTTTTTCCGCATAGGCATCAATCTTTTCTAGATCCTTTAGGGTCCTATACAATCTATCTAACATGGTACTGTTTTGCTTAATGATATCTCTTGTCCAATTAAGAGGCTGGCGATAGTGAGCTGATAGCAGAGTTAATCTTAGCACTTCGCCTTTATATTCTTTTACCAAGTCATGAACCAATTTAATATTACCAATAGATTTGGACATTTTTTCTCCCTCTACATTTACAAACCCATTGTGAAACCAATACTTTGAAAAGGATTTTAAATCATCATTACTTTTATGTGCTGCACATGTTTGCGCAATTTCGTTTTCGTGATGAGGAAAAATTAAATCAGCTCCTCCACTGTGTATATCAAATGGTAAGCCCAAAGTTTTTTCTGACATAGCGGAACATTCTAAATGCCATCCTGGCCTTCCCAGTCCCCACGGAGATTCCCATCCCGGTAGAGGTGAAGGACTCGGTTTCCATAACACGAAGTCTGTAGGATCTTTTTTATATGGTGCAACTTCAACTCTGCTTCCAGTAATTTGTTCATCTCTGTTTCGGCCAGATAACATGCCATAATTTTTAAATGATGGAACATGAAATAAAACATGGCCATCCTTTTCATAAGCAAAATTATTTTTAATTAATTTTTCAATAAGATTAATCATTTCTTTAATATAATCAGTTGCTTTTGGTTGTATATCTGGTTGCTTCACACCTAGAATAGACATGTCTTCATTATAAATTTTAGTATATTTTTCAGTTAATTCTTTTATAGAAATTTTATTTTCTTGAGATGCTGTAATTATCTTATCATCAATATCTGTGATATTAGAAACATAAGTAACTTTTGGATACAAAGTTTTCAAAAAGCGAATTAACAAATCATTTACCACTGCCATTCTAGCATTTCCAATATGAGCGTAATTATAAACTGTAGGTCCACATGCATATACTCTAACATTTAAGGGGTCTATTGGCTTAAACTCCTCTAAATTATTACCTAAGGTATTATGAATTTTAAGTGTTTTCATAAAATTAAAACTCACCTTATATTATCCACAAAGGTGTTTTAAACTTTTATTTAAAAAAAAGGATTATATGCCCATTGTAGCAAAGCTTGCCGCTGTTTTTTTCTACAACTAAAATATTTTTTTGGACAGTTTTTTTTAATTCCACCAATATGTCTTGGCCCAAAAGCTTTCCATCGCATTATTTGTATTCTATCTATCTCGGGAATTCTCCTACCAATTGAAAAGCGACAGTACCACTGAAACCACCCTCTAGGATCTTCTTTCATAATCCATCCTTTAGATTGCCACTCTTTTAAGCTTTGCCCAGACTTAATTTGAAAGTAGTTTAAATTTACATCAAATGATTTGCTGATTTTAGCTTTTTTAAACCATGACTCTGGAAATTCATTAATTGTATCTCCTAAATATGAACCGCCAAACACTCCGTATTCTAACATTTTTTTTGGACTTAATTCTGGTTTGAATTCTAAATAAAAATCCTTTTGTTTCTTCATACAAGAAAACTAAATAATTAATTAATAAAAAAATCTTTTGGCTGTTTTGAAATTTGAATAATATTTTTCTTTAATTTTTTTAAGGCAGCTGATTCTATTTGTCTTACTCTTTCTTTGCTAATATTTAATTTTTTTCCAATCAGATCAAGTGTTATTTTTTTATCATTTAAATTTCTTGAAAGAATTATTTCTCTTTCTCTACTATTCAATAGTTCAATAGATTTTGCTAACCATTCATTTTTTAATTTATTATCATTATTTTTTTCAACAACTTCATCAGGTGTAAGAGAATTAGCTTTTAATATAGATAATAAATCTGGACCATCTTCGTTATCTATAGTTTTATTTAAAGATAGATCCCCTAAGGCAAGCTTGTTTTCCATATGCTGAACTTGTAAGGGTTTTACATTTAAAAAATTAGATATTTTTTCCACTTCTTCTTGGCCCATAAAATTGTGGGAGTCAAAATTGATTTGTTTTTTTAATTTATTTAAACCAAAGAATAATGTTTTTTGTGCAGCATTATTACCATTTTTTACAATTGACCAATTTTTTAGAATATAGTTTTGAATTGTAGCTCTTATCCACCACTGGGAATAAGTTGATAATCTAAAACCTTTTGATAAATCAAATTTTTCTAATGCATGCATAAAACCTATTGTACCTTCTTGCATTAAATCAAAGTGACTTAATCCATAGGAAGAATATTTTTTGGCTATTGAATTTATTAATTTATTGTAAGCTCCTATTAATCTTAATAGAGATTTTTGATCATTATCATTTTGCCATTTTGTAATTAACTCATATTCTTCTTTTTTTTCTAATGATTTTTGATTCATAAAATTCAACCTATTATTTTTTTTAATCTTTTAACTTATAATGACATTAGAATGATTCTAATGTGTTAGCCATTAAAAAGGGTCATATGTGACAATTTGGCAATAACACCTATTATTTTAAGTAGTAATTTTAAATAATATAAATTTACATATCTTGCTATTTGTTAATTACGCCCTAATTAGAAACCTAAACAAATTTTTATAAAACTTATGGAATATTTTTTACAATCGACGGATTATGTAGGGGTATCATTTTGGCTAGTTTCTGTAGCAATGGTAGCTGCTACTGTTTTCTTTTTATATGAAGGTATGCATGTGAAAGAATCATGGAGAGTCTCAATGCTGTTAATGGGATTAGTGACATTGATAGCAGGAATTCACTATTACTATATGAGAGATTATTGGATAACTTCTCAAGAGTCACCCATAGTCTATCGATATATAGATTGGCTACTTACTGTGCCACTTCAAATGATTGAATTTTACCTTATTTTGGTTGCTGCAGGCTTGGCTGCAAGATCTGGTATTTTTTGGAGATTATTAGTTGGCACTTTAGTGATGCTTCTTGGTGGATATGCAGGAGAAAATAATTGGATTCACCCAACATTAGGTTTTGTTATTGGTATGGTTGGATGGATATATATTGTTTATGAAGTATTTAGAGGAGAATCAAGTGTCATTGCGAGTAAAAAAGATTCAATTAATAAAGCATTTAAAGCTCTTGGATTAATAATTGTTTTTGGCTGGGCTATTTATCCTATTGGATATATTTTTGGTCTGTTAAGTCCAATGATAGGAATGGGCACAGTCAATATAAATTTTTTAAATGTCACATACAATCTAGCAGACTTTGTTAACAAAATATTATTTGGATTAATAATATGGGACGTGGCTAGAAAAGATTCTTCTAAAGATTTAAAAGATGTCTAAAAAGAAAATAATTGTAATCGGTGGGTCAGGCTCAATAGGATCAGCTATAGCACGAGATTGTATAAATGACGGTTTTGATGTTTGTCTTATAGGCAGAAATTATGCATCATTAGAAAAAGTATCAAAAGATCTTAATTGTACTTTTGAAAAAGCAGACGTTACTCAGAATGAAGAATTAAAAAAAGCTATTAGTAATTGTGGAGACAATATTTATGGACTGGCCTACTGTGTTGGTTCAATAAATATGAAGACTTTATCTTCTGCTCATGAAAATGATTATATAGATAGTTTTAAAATCAATGTTCTTGGAGCTATCACTGCTATTCAACATTCTAAAGATATGATTCTAAATAACAAGGGATCAATATTATTGTTTTCTTCGGTAGCTGCTCAACAAGGTTTTATTAATCATACCGTGATATCTACTGCAAAAGCTGCCGTTGAAGGTTTAACTGTTTCATTAGCTGCAGAATTATCTCCTAAAGTGAGAGTAAATTGTATCGCTCCAAGCTTAACAGAATCAGGCATGTCTGAATCTATTCTATCTAATGAAAATATGAAGAATGCTATAGCTTCTTTGCATGCTATTCCAAAAATTGGCCAAGCTGATGATCACAGTAAGCTTGCATCTTTCCTGCTTGGAGAAAAGAATTCATGGATAACTGGGCAAATATTTCACGTTGACGGAGGTCGATCTACCGTTAGAAAAAAAGGGTAGTCTTTAGTAATTTAGCTCAATTGTAATTGGCTCACCATGAATAAGATTAATAGAAGCTTTAGAAAATTTTGGTGGACCTTTGGGTTGGTAGTTATTGCTAAAAGCAAAGCCTTCTTTAGGCCTCCAAAAAAGTCCAGTTTTTAGCTCATTATTTGAATCCTCATCATGATAAACTACTACTGCTATTTTTCCTTCGTGTATTTTTGTTAAGGGAATTATCGTTTGTCCTTTGACAGCTTTTTTTCTTACAGATTCAATTGCAAGATCTTCTTTTAAAAAATTTTCTTTATTATTATAAATCTTAAGGTCTATATATCCTTCATCATGTTCAACATTTGTAATAATTATTGTCCCATGGGCATATACTGTAGTAGGTAAAAAAAATATAAAGAGTATTAACAAACGCACAAAAAACCTTTTCTTATTAAATTCAAAGATATAATACTTAACTTTGTTAAATAATAAAGAATATTTAGAACGTCTTTTTGACTCCGATAAACCCATAGTTATATACAGGGTTACAAACGGATTTGATGTATATACTGATTTTTCAAAAAGAATTAAACTGACAAAAAAAAATGCAAAACAGTTTTTTGAAAAAGAGGTAAGAAAAAAAAATCCTAAAAATAAATTTTTTGATGGTTATATTGGTTTTTTAAGTTTTGAACTTCAGTGTAAGTTAATAAATGTTAATCTACCTAAACAAAAAACAAATGGTTTCAAAGACAGTATTTTTTATAAACCAAATACACTAATTAAAATTAGAAAAAATATACAAGTTTTTAGAACTACAATTTATAGTACGATTAGTAAAGCCGAAAGAGAAAAAAAAATTTCTATTTCTAAAAAAAAATTTTTTTATGATAAAAATTTTAATGTAAATATTTCTTTAGAAAAATATACAAAATTATTTAATCATTTTTCAAAAAAAATTCGTGAAGGCAAAACATATCAAATAAAAATTTGTCAAAAATACAGAAATAAATCAAATATTGATGCGGTTCAATTTTTTTGGAAACTAATGAAAGTCAATACTTCACCGGAGTCATTTATGATTAGAGATAATAATTTTTCAATTATAAGTTGTTCCCCAGAAACACTAATTGATAAAAAGAAAAATATAATTATCACTAAACCAATTGCAGGAACTTTAAAAAAAAATAAAAATACATCACTTAGATTTGCAAAGAAATTTTTTGCTAAAAATTTAAAAGAAAGCAAAGAACACAATATGATTGTGGATATGGAAAGAAATGATTTATCAAGAATTTGTAAAGTTGGGAGTGTTAAGATCAAAGATTTAAAATCTGTTGAGGAATATAAGGATTTATACCATTATGTGACTACTATTAAGGGAATCTTAAAAAACAAAATTTCATCATTTGATATCATAAAAGCGATGATGCCTGGTGGATCAGTTATAGGTTGTCCTAAAATCAGTACTTTAAATTTATTAAATTTTCAGGAAAAAGATAGTCGCAATATTTATACTGGAAGTTTCGGTTATGTTAAATCTAATGGAGATATGAGATTTAATATCATTATTAGATCTCTTTTAAATTACAAAAATATATCAGAAATTGCTGTAGCAAGTGGAGTGATATTAGGCAGCACTGCAATTAAAGAATATAATGAAAACTTTATAAAAGCTAAGTCCTTATTGGATATTTTTAAATCATGATTTATATTATAGATCACGAAGATTCATTTACATTTAATTTGGCTCATCTGCTTGGTGCTTATGATACTGTTCAAGTATCTAATTTTTATGAAATTAATAAATCACAATTAAAAAAAGCTGATATGATTGTTTTATCTCCTGGGCCTGGGGAGCCTAAAAATTATCCAACAACAACAAAAATATATCATGAATACAAAGGAAAGAAAAAAATTCTTGGAATTTGTTTAGGATTCCAACAAATATTATTTGCAGAGGGTGGTCAAATTGTACAACAAAAAAATATTTATCATGGCTACCAATCTATAATTAATGTCTTGCCAAGAAGTTATTTATATAAACATTATAAAAAATTATCAGTTGGAAGATATCATTCATTAAAATTAAAAGAACCTTTTCAATCGTCTTCAATAGATATAACAATGCGATGTCAAAAAACTAATGTAGCTATGGCCCTGGAGGATAAAAAAAATAAGATATTTGGATTTCAATTTCATCCTGATTCTTTTTTAACAAAAAATGGAAAAAGTATTATACAAAAAATCGTATCAGCTTAATTCTTTCGCACCTAAAAGATACAATGATCTTTTGGGTAAGAGGGGTATTTTTTCAACTATTAGAGTTCTAGGCAAAAAACCTAAATTCATTTTAATAGATTTTCATATAAAAAATATGAATATAGCTTTGAAAAAAATGAACATTAATTTTTATATTTCTGAAAAACTGATTTTAGATTTTTTGCAACCCGCATTTAATAAATTGAATAATAAAGATAGTTTATTAAGAGTGGCTATTAATTCTAATACAATCTCTTTATCTTTAAGAGCTAGACCAAAATACTATAAAAATTTTATTGGTGTATTTTCTTTTTATAAACGCCCAATCCCTCATGTAAAAAATTTATATTATAAAAAGGTCATGACGCTTATCAACTCAATTTATCCTAGAAAACAAGAGATAATTTTATGCAATAATGGCCTTATATTAGAGGGGTGTACAACAAATATTATATGTATAAAGAATAAAAAAATCTATATTCCTAAAGAACACTATTATAAAGGTTGTACTATTAGTTACCTATTAAAAAATACTAAACGCCAAATACAAAAATCAAATATTGCTATTAATAATCTAAACAAATATGAAGAAATTTTGTTAGTAGGGTCAGGAAAAGGAGTTGTTAGTTTATCTGCAATACCTGAAATAAATTGGAAATCTAAATCTACTTTAATTTACAAAGAATTTATGAATTTATATAAAAAAATATTATGAAAACCATGATTTTAAATAAAAATAAATTTAATTTTCAATCTCCTCTAATGATGGGAATATGTAATGTAACAAAAGATTCTTTTAGCGATGGTGGAAAAAATTACAAAACCTCAGATGCATTAACAAATATAAAAAAAATGTGGAAGGATGGAGCATCTATTATAGATATTGGGGCAGAAAGCACGAGACCAGGAAGTGAGCCCATAACATATAAAAAAGAAATTAAAAAACTAGAACCTATTTTAAAAAAACTACCTAAAAATAAATTTATTATTTCTGTAGATAGTAATAAAATAGAAACACAAGAATTTGCCTTACAGCAAGGTGCTCATATAATTAATGATATATATGGAGGAAATGAAGATTTATTTTTTTTATCAAAAAAATATAAAAGTGGTTTAATATTAATGCATACGCCAGCTCCCCCAAAGTCTATGCAGTTAATGACAGGAAGTTACAAAAATATAATTAATGACATTAGAAAAATTTTCTTATCTAAATCAAAATTATTAAAAAAATATAAAATTCCTCAATCTAAAGTTTATTTTGATCCAGGAATAGGTTTTGGAAAAAATCTTAATCAAAACTTAGATATCATAAAAAATATTAATAAGTTTAAAATTGCAAAATATGGTTTATTAGTTGGTACATCAAGGAAGAGCTGGATAAGTAAAATCGATAATTCTTTAATCAACCAAAGGCTGGGAGGTTCGATTGCATCAGTTATATATTGTCTTGAAAAAGGAGTTGATATATTTCGAGTACATGATGTTCAAGAAACAAAACAGGCAATCAATATATATAATAAAATTTTATGTTCGAAGTAGAAATAAAAAACTTAAAAACTAAAGCAAAAATAGGAATTAGCTCTAAGGAGAGAAAAAAATTTCAAACATTGATAATTACATGTCGTTTTAAATATTCAATAATTAAAAAAGAAAAAATTGATGATATTAAATATCTAAAAGATTATTCTTCTATAGTTAAGTTTTTAAAAGAATTTGTCCAAAAATCTAAATATAAAAGCATAGAACGATTAACTTTTGAATGTGCTAATATTTTAGAAAAGAAATATAAATTAAAAAAAGTATTTATAAAAGTTAACAAAGTTGAAGTAGCAAAACGATATGGATGTGAGTCAATAAGTGTCTCAAAATAAGGTTTTTCTCGCACTTGGCTCAAATGTAGGAAATTGGAAAGTTAATTTTAATTCTTGTCTAATGGAATTAAAAAAAATCTCCAAACTAAAAGCCATTGCAAATATTTATGTATCAAAACCTTATGGTTATAAAAAACAAAATGATTTTTATAATACAGTTGTTGCAGTTAAAACACGCAACAATCCATTTCAATTAATGAACCAAATTAAAATAATTGAAAAAAAACTTCACAAAAATAAAATATTGATCAATGGACCCAGGCGAATAGATATTGATATTATCTTTTTTAATTCATTAAATATTTCTTATAAAAAATTAATTATTCCCCACCCAAGAGTTAGTGAAAGAGATTTTGTCTTATTGCCTTTGTTTGATATTGATCCTTTTTTTAAACATCCACAATCTAAAAAATCTATAAAAGCATTAACAACTGAATTAAAAACAACTTATATCAAAAAAAGTATTAGGCAGCCGAAAGAGATGTTTGTAATTCATTAAGTTTTAATAAAGATATATCATTGTTTTCATCTTTGAGACTTCTTGAGACATCTAATCCATTTGGTGAAGCTATCTTTACAATATTCTTAGCATTATTATTATTAATGCCACCCCCAATAAATACTGGAATATTGAATGTCTTTAAAAATTGAATGTGATCTAAACAATCATTTAGCGGATACGTAATTATTTCGTTATCTGTATAAACATTTAAATCATAATAATAAATATCAGTTAATGAGTGAATATCGCTAAGATAGGTTCTATCAAATTTTTTTGGATTAATAGCAATACCTATTTTTAATTTTTTAAAAATAGATTTAAGTGATTGCAAATCTTCTTTAGGAAAAAAATATGAACACGAAATAGTTTTAGGTTTAGTAAAATCTATTTGAGCAATTAACTCTTTAAGTGTTTGATGACGTGTTAATAGAACTGACTCAATTTTATAATAGTCACATTCTTCAATTAAATTTTTAATTTCTTCGTCATTACATGTATTAGGACCAGGAAGGTTATTACTAGCGAAACCCAATAATTTCACATTATTTTCTGCAGCAATTTTTATTGATGAGACAGAAGTAATGCCGCAAATTTTTAAATTAATGTTCATACTTACTAATATAGCAGATTTTGCCAAAAATTATTCAAGATTTAAATTATTTTTCTACATTCAATGTGTATTTTGATGTTAAATAGAACTAATGATTTCAGAAAATTTTAATAAGTTATTTGAGGCTGCAAAAAAAGTCCGAGAAAGTGCACACGTCCCATATTCAAATTTTAAAGTTGGTGCTGCTTTATTGGTAGAAAATGACGCTATCGTTGTTGGGTGTAATGTTGAAAATGCCGCTTATCCTCAATCACAGTGCGCTGAAGCTAGTGCTATTGGGAATTTAGTTAGTCAGGGATTTTCTAAAATTAAAGAAGTAGTTGTAATAGGTTCAGGATCTTTATTATGCTCACCTTGTGGTGGCTGTAGACAACGTTTAAGAGAATTTGCATCATTAGAAACACCAATTCATATGTGTAATAGTGACGGTCATTTAAAAACTTCTACACTTAAAGAATTATTGCCTGACTCTTTTGGTCCAGAAAATTTATAATGCATAACTCCGCTAAAATATTTTTAGAAAAAACAAATAATATTAATCCAGACATAGCTGTTATTTTAGGAAGCGGTCTAACTAATTTTTTTGAAGATAAAAATATTATCAACTCAATTTCTTATGAAGACCTTCCAGATTTTCCAAAACCTACTGTTAAAGGTCACGCTGGTAAACTCGTTATAGGAAAAATTAGTGAAATGAATATTGTTTGTATGTATGGGCGCTCTCATATTTATGAAGGTCACGAACCACAAAGTTTAGCAAAACCCATTAGGGTATTGAAAGATATTGGATGTAAGTTATTAATTGTTACAAACGCTGCAGGAAGCCTTGATCAAAATATGCCTGCTGGAAGTTTAATGGCCATTACTGATCATATTAATTGGAGTGGATTTAATCCTTTAATTGGTATTAATGCTGATGCTTATGGACCGCGCTTTAATGATATGAGTGATGGCTATCATAAAAAGTATAGAGACCAATTAATTAAAACAGCAAACAAAATAGATCAAAAGGTATATGAAGGAATTTACTGTATGTATTCTGGACCAAATTTTGAAACACCTGCTGAAATCAATGCTCTTAAAGTTATTGGAGGAAATGCAGTAGGAATGTCAACTATTCCAGAAGTCTTAGTGGCTAATCATTGTGGTCTTCCAGTGATTGCGATTAGTGTAATTACAAATTTAGCAGCAGGAATGAATAAAACCAAACTAAGCCACCAAGAAACATTAGAAAATGCTGCACTAGCAGAAAACAATATAATAAATCTTATTAAAAACTTTATTCACGATGTAAAATTAGATGATTCCTCAGGAAATAATTAGAAAAAAAAGAGAAGGCCATTCTTTAACAGAAGAAGAAATAAAATTTTTTGTTAATGGTCTAACGGACAAATCATTTTCCGATATACAGATTGCAGCTATGAGCATGGCAATCTTTTTAAATGATATGTCATCCGAAGAAACTGTATGGATGACGCATGCTATGAAAAATTCAGGCGATACTTTAGAGTGGGAAAAAATAGTAGATAGTGATTTAGTTTGTGATAAACATTCTACTGGAGGTGTTGGAGATAAAACAAGTCTTTTGTTAGCACCAATTTTAGCTGCCTGTGATTTATTTGTCCCTATGATTTCTGGAAGAGGACTTGGGCATACCGGAGGGACACTTGATAAGTTTGATGCAATACCAGGATATAATACTCAGCCAGATATTGAAACTTTTAAAAAAGTTGTCAGGGAAGTTGGGTGTGCAATTATTGGACAAACTTCCAACTTAGCTCCTGCTGATAAAAAATTATATTCTATAAGAGATGTTGTTGGGACGGTGGAGTCACTTCCACTTATCACCTCATCTATTTTGTCAAAAAAAATTGCATCCGGAGTTACATCTTTAGTTTTAGATGTAAAAGTAGGCAATGGAGCATTTAATTCTACAATACAAATTGCAGAAAAATTAGCAAAATCCTTAGTGAATGTTGCCAAAGGTGCTGATCTAAAGTGTGAAGCTCTTATTACTGATATGAATCAAGTTTTAGGAAAAAGTGCCGGCCACTCCTTAGAGGTTATTGAATGTATTGAATATTTAACAACAACAAAAAGAGACAAGAGACTAGAAATTATTACCAATGATTTAGCATCTTCCCTTTTAATGATGATAAAAAATATTTCAAAAGAAGAAGCTTTAAAAAAAATAAATTCAGTTTTAGATAATGGATTAGCTGCAGAAAAATTTGAAAAAATGGTTCATGCATTAGGGGGTAGCAATTCTTTTTTAAGCACATATGAAAAACAATTAGCCGGCAATTCTTATTCTGAAGATATTTTTTTAAATAAAAGCGGCTGGATTAAAGAAATAGATACACGAAAACTTGGCTTAACCCTTATTCAGCTTGGGGGAGGAAGAAAAAAAGTAGATGATAAAATAAATTATCAAGTAGGTTATAATAATATTTTAGGAATAGGTGAGTATGTTGAAGAAAAAAAACCTGTATTAAAAGTTTTTGCTGATACTGAAGACTCTTTTAAACAAATTAAAGATCAAATTATCAACTCTTTTGTTTTAACGAATCAAGAAGTAAAAAAACCTAAAAATATATATCAAGTGATAAATTAAATGAGTACACAAATAGAAATAGATAAAAAGCTTACAAAATATTTACAAGAGATAGGATATAGATCTGATAAGATAATTGATGAATTAGTTGCTGAAACACTTGCATTAGGAAATGTTGCACGTATGCAAATTGCTCCGGAGCAAGGCCAATTTCTCGAAATCATTGTCAAAATTTCTCAAGCTAAAAATTGTTTAGAAATAGGAAGGTTTACTGGGTTAAGTTCTTTATGTATTGCAAAAGGTCTTCCTGAAAATGGGAAGTTGGTTGCCATAGATAATTCAGATGAATTTCTTTTAATGGCTGAGAAGTATTGGAAAATGGCAGAGGTAGATTCCAAAATAGAATCTATTATTGCTGATGGGGTAGAGGCAATGCAAAGTATGATTGACCGCAAGCATTTTTTTGATTTTATATTTATTGATGCTGATAAAAATAACTATCCTCACTACTATGAACTATCATTACAACTACTTAGTCCAAACGGAATTATCATTATAGATAACATGTTATGGCATGGTGATGTAGCTGATGATAAAAAACAAGATACGCAAACCAATACAATCAGAGAACTTAATCTAAAAATACAAAAAGATGACAGAATAAATTACTCACTTTTACCTTTATCTGACGGTCTGTCTTTTATTCAAAAAAAATAGTTCATCGTCTTGAAAATTATATAAAAACTCCCACATTAGTAATGTTGGTATGCCATTATGGGTGCTAACAAATTAACTTGCTTATAAAGGAGTTTTTATGACTAGAAACCTATCCGTATGGAATTCGCTAAGACCATTTTCAGTAGGATTTGACTCTATTTTTGAAGAGTTTGATCGTATGTTAGAATCTACTGAGCGATATAATTCTAACTACCCACCTTATAACATTCGTAAAATAAATGAGAATGATTATAAAATTGAAGTTGCTCTTGCTGGTTATAGCAAAGACGACATAGAGTTAGAATTAAAAGACAGCACATTGACTGTTCGCAATAAACAAAAAGAAAAAGTTGTTAATGATGATTCTAATGGAGTAATCCATAAAGGAATTTCCACAAGACAATTTGAGCGAGCATTTACAATATCTGAGGATATTAAAGTAAAAAATGCTGAACTACAAAATGGTCTCTTAAATATTGATTTAGAGCGTATTATTCCAGATGAAAAAAAAGCACGACTAATTAACATTAGTTAATTACATGGATAGGGGCCTTGAAGGCCCCTTTTTTTTATTTATATAAAGTTTAATGTTTTTTCGATTAATCATTATCATTTTTTTTTATTCGAGTTCTCTCTATTCATTAACTTTAGAAAAATTTAATGTTGATCTAAGTTATCCCTGGGGAATGACGTGGGTGGATTCAACCAAGCTTTTGATTACACAAAAAAAATCTGCAGAAATAGTTTTAATTGACCTTACTAAAAACACATCAACAATTATTGATCATCAAATTCCTGTAGCGGCCTTTGGACAAGGTGGATTGCTTGATATTATAAGTGAAGGTAATGATATTTGGATTTCCTGTTCAGTTTTAAAAGAACGTCATCTGACAACAGCTATATTTAAATCTAGATTAGAAAATAATTCTTTAGTTGATTCAAAATTAATTTTTGAAGCCGAACCATATTTTATGAATGCTAAACATTTTGGATCAAGATTAGTTCTAAAAGATGATTATCTATTTGCTAGTATTGGGGAGAGAGGTGAAGGGATGATTGCGCAAGATCCAAGCAACGCTATAGGAAGTATTATTCGTATTCACAAAGATGGAAATCCTCCAAGTGATAATCCCTATGTTGAAAATGCCAATTGGTTACCAGAAGTGTTTCAAGTAGGAGTTCGAAATCCGCAAGGAATGAGCTTAGACCCTTTAACTAACACAGTGTATATTTCTAATCACGGTCCAAAGGGGGGAGATTTTATAGGTCCTGTTTTAAAAGGTACAAATTATGGATGGAAACGAGTTGCTTGGGGTGGAACAAATTATTCAGGAACGAAAGTTGGAGATGGTAATGCATGGGAACCGGGGTTACTTAAACCAGATTATATCTGGGTTCCTTCTATTGGTGTAGGAGGTATAAAATTTTATGAAGGTGATTTATTTCCTGAATGGCAAAACTCCTTATTAGTGGGTTCTTTAAAATTTAAATATTTATCTATTTTACACAGATCAGAAGATGGCTTTACAGAGGAAGAAATTATTTTTAAAGATAAAATTGGCCGCATAAGAGATATTGAAATTAATCAAAAAGGAGAAATATTTTTATTAGCTGATGAACCTAAAACTAGTTTATATAAACTTACTCCTTAAATAAAATGTGGTATTTATTAATTAAAACAATACTTACAGCAGTTGTTGTAGTTCTAGTTGCTGAAATAGCTAAAAGGTCATCGCTTCTGGCAGGATTACTTGTTTCTATTCCTCTTACATCTTTCTTAGCTTTAATGTGGGTGTACTTTGATACAAAGGATAATCAAAAAATAATTGATCTATCTAACGCAACATTTCTAATGATTATTCCTTCTTTGGCTTTTTTTATTTTTCTACCTATTTTACTAAAGCTTAATCTACCTTTTTTTCTATCTATGGCAGCCGCAGTTTTATTAACAGCTGGGTGTTATTGGCTTTATGTAACGATTTTAAGCAAATTGGGGCATGCTGGATTTTAGTATTGTTATCTATAAAAATTACTGTTAATTTTCTTCTTTAAAAGTAACATGAAACTGCTGCTATTTATTTTATTTTTATTCTGTATGCCTTTGCAGGCACACCAACCAAAGTTAATTAATTATTCTCCAACAATTGATAATCCTCATGCTGTTATTTTTCCTGAAATATCAAAAGCTTATTACAGCAAACTAACTGGTCAGCCACATTATTATGTCATTAATAGCGAAGATGATTTTTTATTTTATACAAGTATCTTAAGTCCAAAAATTAATGAAGAGCCCTCGAGGTTTTCTCTAGAGGTTTCAGATGGAAATCAGAATATTGTTTATAAAGTTGATGGATCAAATTTTGAATGGACAGCCTGGTATGAACCTTATGCCCGTGATTGGTATTGGAAGGGGCCCGAGATTGGTGTTGAAAGCGGGAAAGAATTTCAAACAAGTTTTACTATAGACGCTGGCACCTATTACATAAAAGTTTTTAATGAAAATAATATAGGACATTATTCACTGGCTGTTGGTGAAGCAGAATTTTTTGGATCAAATTTATGGGAACAAATATTAACATGGACACCTATTATTTTATATATCGGTCCCTATATGGATATAGTTCATTGGCAAAAATTTGATATTAGAGCATTTATCCCACATATTGCATTATTGGTTTTAATTTTTATAATTTATTTTTTAATAAAAAGAATATTTTTTAGAAAAAGAAGATACTTTGCCAAATAAAATTTTTTTATTTTTAATCTTATTATCGTTTCCAGTAAACGCTCATACTTTCACTGGGATGATTGGTTTTTATGATGGACTCTCCCATCCTGTTTTAGGCATTGATCATTTTTTAGCTATGGTAAGTGTTGGTATTGTTAGTGCACAAATAGGCGGAAGAGCTATTTGGACGGTTCCTAGCACTTTTGTTGTCATGATGATTATTGGTGGAATATTAGGGATGGTTGCAGAAATATTTTTATTAAATATTACTGAATTGTTTATTGTAATAGTTGAGATTGGAATTGTCTTATCAGTTATTCTACTTGGATTAGCAATCGCTATTGGAAGAAAATTATCGTTAACTATAATGATGTTTTTTGTCAGCATATTTGGATTATGTCATGGGGCAGCACACGGGATGGAAATGCCATGGGCAGCTAACCCAATACTTTTTGCACTTGGTTTTTCTTCAGGTACCGCAACTCTTCATTTATTTGGTGTCATTATAGGTAGTCTTTTAATTAAAAATAATTACTCATTATTCCTATTGCGCTTTATTGGTATTGCTTCTGCTTGTTATGGAGCTTATCTTTTTATTTAGATATTTATTTTTACGTCAACTTCATCAGATAAAGAATTAGCAACAAAACAGTATCGGTGTGAACGATCTTGCATTTTTATCATTTCTTCCTTTGATACTTCAAAATTATTTGCAAAAGTGATTTGAGGATTTAATTCAATTTTAGTTACACACATCTTACCTTTTGAGCTTTTGCCAAGAAAGGCAACAGCTTTATCTTTATAATTTGTAACGGGCCACTTCATTTTAGCGGCTAGAGCTAAAAAAGTCATCATGTGACAACTGCTAATAGACGCTGCTAGTCCTTGTTCAGGATTTAAGCTATTTTTATTTCCACCATAATCAGGAGCTGCACTAGATGGCATAGATATATCATCGTTTACAAAGATCATATGATCAGGAGAGTACTTGCCTGGCTCAAAATCTTTACCTGCTAAATCCCAGTTTAAATTAATTGATAATTCTTCCATAAAAAAAATTCATTATTACAATTTATAAATATTGCAATAAAGATCTACAAATATTGTCATCCTTTTAACTTAAATTTTATATTTAGAATAATTACAATAAAGACTATTTTAGTCCAGAAAATCTAGGTTTTTTTTATAAAATTTATTTTTGTTCATAATCTTGTAAATCACATTTGTTCTTTATGAAAGAATGTGGGAAAGACATGCTTATAAGATTTAGGTCTCGTCACGACTTAACTTCCTCTTTTTGTTTTTCCCACAAATTAAAAAATATTTAAACGGGGAAATATGAAAAAATTTTTAATATCTATAATTACTTCATTATTTACTTTGGGTTTTGCTTATTCAACTTTTGCAGATGGACATAAAGTTTATGGTCCATACCCTATTACATTAAAAGGTTATGATGGAGATAAAACGAATTCAGTAAAATATACAGGTCAAATGGCAAGACAAGTTTTGCATGACAGCTTAAAAGCTCTTGTTAAGTCAGGTGACGTAGCAAAGATGATGGCCTATTATAATGGTGAAGATAATCTAGAAATCATTGCTCCAAAATCAAAGGATGATTTTAAAATAAAACAAACCATGGTTTCTGAAATTGGTAGTGGTAATTTATCTGGCAAAACATACAAAGGTGCTATTGCAGGATGGGGAAATCTTACAGGGCCAGAAGTATTAGAGCACATGATGAACAAAGCCGGAGAAGTTGAAGGTGGGTTCGATCCAAATACTGGTTTTGACTATACTCAATTAATTTCTAAATTTGCAATGGGGGCAGTTTTTTATAATCAAGCTGCTAACAATTATCTTGGTAAAAAAATGGAGATTGGTCAAAAACCAAATAGCGAACCATACAAAGAAGGTTCATATTATACTGGTAAAGAACATAGCTGGGACGAAGCTTTTGGATATTGGGGTTCTGCTGCGCATGCATTAACTTTGAGTGCAGAACAAAATTATAATGTTGCAAAAAGAAAAGACATGTCTTCTGCTGATTTTAATGGCGATGGAGTTGTAGATCTTTATTCTGAGTATACTTTTGCGCATGCTTATTATGCATCTAGTTATGACAAGAGTGGTAAAACTAATTATCTTGCCACTGTTAACCAAGCATTTATTGATGGAAGACAAGTAATCACAGATGCTAATGGAAGAAATTTGAACTTTGATGAAAGAACCAAATTATTGGCTCAAAGAGATATCATTGTAGATAACTGGCAAAAAGTTATTGCTGAATCTGTTTTTAAATATGCTGGATCAACTTATAAAGATATTGTTGCTTTAGAAATTATTATTGAGGCTAATGGTGACACATCAGATGCATTTAGAACATATGCTAAGCATTGGGGAGAACTAAAAGGATTTGCTTTAGCGCTTCAATGTGGCCCTGAAAATCTAGGCGAAACAGCTGTAAAGCTTAATCGTATGATGGGATTGGGCCCCGTTCTTTTAAATGCTTCTCAAGTTGTAGGGATAGACTCAAATGGGAACTTTATTAAAGATCAGGCTCAAGACTGGAATGAATTTAAACTTCATATGCTAAAAATTCAAAAACTTATGGTCGATGAATTTGGAGTAGTAGCCAAAGCCAAAGATCAACTTGGCGATATGGAAGCTCTTGCTGGTAGCATGGGAAGCGCAGATTCTGCTGAAAACGACTAAGAATTATTGTAAAAGTGTGGCTTTTATTAAAGCCACACTATAATTAATTTATCATTCTATGGATTATTTTTTTGACTATACATCGCAAATAACCAATCAATTTATTGATCCTAAAAAAAGAGTATTTCTATTTTACATATTAATTTCAATATTAATTGCAACTGCTTGGTTTATGATTAATAAAAAACTTTCTCTTAAAAAAACTCTAATTAAAATATTTGATAAAAAAATATTTTTTTCTAAATCTGCTAAGTCTGATTATAAAATTTTTTTAATAAATCAGTTAATCATGATGATCGTTTCACCTTTTTTAATTACACAACTAACAATTGCAACAGCATTGTATTTTTATTTTCATACTATTGATTGGTTAAGTGCTGGAATGTTTGTTGGAATAGCAAAAATTTATATAATTTTAAGTTTTACAATATTTCAATTTACAATTGATGATTTTAGTAAATATATAGTTCATCGATTTATGCATAAATGGCCAGTATTATGGGCTTTGCATAAAGTACATCACTCTGCAACTGTATTAACTCCTATGACAGTATTTAGAACACATCCTTTAGAAGGTATAATTTTTTCACTTAGAAGTGCTATTACCCAAGCCATAGGAATATCTATTTTTTTCTACCTTTTTGGTAATCTTGTAAGTTTATATACCATAGTTGGTGTTAACATTTTTGTATTTGTATTTAATATTCTTGGATCTAACTTAAGACACTCTCATATAGGAATAAGATACTGGAAATGGTTAGAATATATTTTTATTTCACCAGCTCAACATCAATTGCACCATTCAATAGCATTTGAGCACCATGATAAAAATTTTGGGGCGGCTTTAGCTATTTGGGATTGGTTATTTGGATCACTGCACCATTCAGTAGAATTTGAAACACTTCATTTAGGCATAAAAAAGAATCAACATGATGCAACTCATAACTTAAAAAATTTATATCTTGATCCAATTCATGAAATTAAAAAGCATATTTTTAACAAAATAAAGAAAATTAAAAATAAATTTAACAAAATAATTTTAAAAGGAAGATATATTAATGAAGTATAGCATTATAATAATCTCACTCATTATGTTATGTGCAAACAATATATTAGCAAAGGAAATTAATATTTATTCACACAGACAGCCTTTTTTAATCAATCCATTTTTAGAAGCTTTTACAAATGAAACTGGAATTAAAACCAATGTTGTCTATTCCAAAACTGGTTTAGCTGAAAGACTTCAAGCTGAAGGTGAAAATAGTCCAGCAGATGTTATTTTGACAGTAGATATTGCAAGACTGTATGTTTACAAAGATAAAGATTTATTAGCATCCATAGAATCTAAAAAATTAGAAAAAAATATTCCTCAACATTTGAGAAGTCCAGACAATACTTGGTTTGGTTTATCCAAAAGATCACGAGTAATAGTAGTTTCAAAAGATAGCAATGCGTTAGAAAGTATTAAAAGAATAGAAGATTTATCCGACCCTCAATGGAAGGGAAAAATTTGTTCAAGACCTGGAAGCCATGTTTACAACAGAGCATTAATGGCTTCTATTATTGCTGCCAATGGTGAGGCAAAAGCTGAAGAATGGGCAAATGGTCTTGTTAGTAATTTGGCAAGAAGACCTCAAGGTAATGATAGGGCGCAAGTGAAAGCAATATATGAAGGACAATGTGAAATTGGCATCATTAATAATTATTATTTTGGAAAGTTAAAATTTTCTGATGATCCAAAACAACGAGAGTGGACAAAAAATTTAAAATTGATTTTTCCTAATCAAGAAGAAGGAGATAGAGGCTCTCATGTTAATATCTCAGGTGGGGGAGTTGTTAAATTTTCAAAAAATAAAAAAGAAGCTATTGCTTTGTTAGAGTTTTTAACAAATAAAAAAGCTCAAAATCTTTATGGTGAAATTAATTTTGAATATCCAGTTAATCCAGAAATATCTCCTACAAAAGAATTATCAAGTTGGGGTACTTTTAGAGAAGATAATCTTCAAATTATAAAAATTGCTGAATTAGCACCATTAGCACAAAAAATTATTGATAGAGTTGGTTGGTAAATCAAATAAATATTGATAGTAAACAATGTTAAACTATAAGATTTGTTGTGTTGTCTAATTGGAATACTTGGTCATCAATTGTTGCCCTTATTGCATTAATGATAATAGCACCAGTTGTGGCAATTTTTTATTCAGCCTTCTTAGGTGATACTTCTCTTTGGCCGCATTTATTTTCAACTGTACTTCCACGTTATACTTATAACACGATTGTTTTAATGTTTGGCGTTGGTTGTTTAAGTTTAGTTTTTGGTGTTACAACAGCTTGGATTGTTACACGTTATAATTTTCCTTTCAAATTAATTCTTGAATGGGCTTTATTATTACCTGCTGCTGTACCAGCTTATATTATTGCTTACACATATACCGATATATTTGAGTATGCTGGACCAGTTCAGGGAATGTTACGAGATTTATTTGGATGGAAAACTTCTCAAGATTATTGGTTTCCAGAAGTTCGTTCGATGGGAGGAGCTATTTTAGTGATGTCATCAGTTCTCTATCCATATATTTACTTATTAACTAGAGCCTCTTTTTTAACTGTTCCTGTTTCTTTTTATCAAACTAGTTCAATTTATGGTCGGAATACATTTTATTATGTTGCGCTTCCTCTAGCTAGACCAGGGATTATTGCTGGATTAGCCTTAGTTTTAATGGAAACTATATCAGATTTTGGAACAGTTGATTATTTTGCCTTAGAAACATTAACCCTAGGAGTCTTTAATGTTTGGATGGGAATGAATAGCTTATCTGGAGCCTCACAAATTTCTTCAGTTTTATTTATTTTTATTGTTGTGCTTTTAACAGTTGAATACCTTGCTAGAAGAAGACAACGATTTCATGAAAAAAGCAGCGGACAAGATACTGTTCAATCTGAAGAGATTTCTAATTTTAAAAAGATTGTATGTTTAATTGTATGTTTAATACCCATCCTTTTAGGTTTTATCATACCGACATTTGTTTTATTAAATTTTGTTTTAAGTGGTTTTTCTATAATTAATTTTACTGAAATTTTAGAAATAGCTTTTTCAAGTATAGCTATTGCTGCCGTTAGTGCCTTGGTAGTAATGATAATATCTTTGTTGATGATAGTTGTTGCTAATTACAAATCAAATTCTATTCAAAGAATTTTAATTTTTCTTGCTTCTTGTGGTTATGCTTTTCCTGGTACTATCTTAGCTGTAGGAATAGTAGTTTTTGTAGGTTGGTTAAATGATTTAATTTATTTTCATTTAAGTTATTTCGTTGGAGGTTTTATTATTTTAATATTTGCCTATACCACACGCTTTTTAGCAGTTGGTAATGGAGCAATAAATTCAGGTATATTAAGAATTCATCCTAATTTATTTGATGCTTCTAGAATAATGGGAATAAGTTTTTTTCAAAGTATAAGAAAAGTTATACTGCCATTAGTTTATGCTAATTTACTAGCTGGAGGTATATTAGTATTTGTAGATATATTGAAAGAATTACCAATAACACTATTATTAAGACCATTTAATTTTGAAACTTTAGCAACTTATGTATATCAATATGCATCAGATGAATTGCTAGAAGAATCTTCCTTTGCAGCATTAATTATTATTATTGTAGGGTTAGGACCTGTTATTTTTTTAAGTAATACTATTAAAAATATAACTAACAAAAAACAAAGTTAACAAGAAAAATTCAATTAACTAATTGGGAAAACAAAAGCTTGAGATTTATCAATTTCAATACCTACAGCACTTGACTGGTTGGGGCTGAAGGTTGGAGGCATATGACTATGAACATGAATGATCTCTTTTTTTTCATTTAAGACAGATAAATGAACAAAGCTATATTCACCCATTAATCTAGAAGCCATTACCGTACCTTTTATTCCATTAACAGGTGTTGATTCCTCACTTAATTTAATAGCTTGAGGCCTAACATGAATTTCAACTTTTTTAGATTCTAGTTCTTTTGGAGCCTTTATTACCCCTATTGGAGTTTTTACTTCAGAATTAATAACTGTGCCACTAAATTTATTTGTCTCACCAAAAAAACCTGCAACATATGAGTTAAAAGGATTATTGTATAATTCTTGAGGAGATCCAGATTGTATTATTTTACCTCCTTTTTCCATAATATATATTTTGTTTGAAATAAACATCGCTTCAAAAGGATCATGCGTTACGATTAAAACTGATATATTTGATTTTTGTAATAAGTGAAGCGTATCATCTCTAACTTCTTCTCTTAAATTTAAATCCAAGCTAGAAAAAGGCTCATCTAAAAGTAATAAATCTGGTTTTGCTATAATTGATCTAGCAAGTGCAACACGTTGTTGTTCTCCTCCACTTAATTCATGAGGATATTTATGAAGTGATTTTGGAAGCTTAATTATTTCTATAATTTCATCAATATTATTTGATAAGTCTTTATGATTTTGAATAGCAAAGTTTAGATTTTCTTTTACAGTTAGGTGAGGAAAAAGAGCATAGTCTTGAAAAAGAAACCCAATTTTTCTTTTTTCTGTTTTTATGTGTTTATTGATTGAACTTACAAGATTATCATGAAGATAAATTTCACCAGACTGTACCTTGTCTAAACCTGCAATAAGCTTTAACATCGTTGTTTTGCCACATCCTGAGGGTCCTAGTACACAGGCTATTTTGTCTTGTTCAAGTTCCAAGCTAACATTTTGTAAAATATCATTATTATTTATTTGGTAGCTTAGGTTGTTAATTTTTACTGCAAGCATTTAAATTTATCCTATAACAGGATATTGTTTTGAAACAATTGGTATCCACTCTTTTAATTTTTTTATTCTATTATCAGGTGATGGGTGAGTACTAAAAAATTCTGAAGGTCCAGACCCTCCCATATCTTCTTTCATTCTTTCCCAAACTTTATATGACTCATTAATATCATAACCAGCTAAACTTGAAAAAATTAAACCTAAGTAGTCTGCTTCGGACTCTTGTCTTCTATTAAAGGGTAGATCTAATCCAAATTGTCTTACATATCCAGCAGCCTGTGGTAGTCTCTGTCCTAACACTAATTGTTCTAATGCCATAATTCCAAGATCAGTTACCATGGCAGTGCTTGCTCTTTCTGCAGAATGTCTTGCTACAGCATGAGCTATTTCATGTCCCATAACAGATGCTATTCCATCTTGGTTTTTTAGAATTGGTAATATACCTGAATAAAATGCAATTTTACCACCAGGCATACACCATGCGTTTTTTGTTTGATCATCATCAACAAGAATAAATTCCCATTGAAAATTAGAAGTAGGATTTTTTTGTGAATTAGTTTCATAATAAACATTAATAGCATCACGAGTTTTAAAACCAATATCAACAATTTGATTGTATTCGGAAGTACCAGTTATAAGTTTGGATTGTGATTTAAAATTATTATAGGCAGGAAAGGTTCTTGAATATAAAAAATCATCTGACATAATATTTAATTGTTTTCGTTCTGAAAGTGCAACTTCAGTACATGAAGATAACAATAGTGACGCTCCGCACATGCAGCCCCCACCAATAATAAATTTTCTTCTGGATAAATTATTTATTTGTGTCATTTAATATATAAATATAAAAAAAATCACATGAACTCAACAGAACAAATATTTAAATCTGAAATACACGTTCATTTAGAGGCGACAATTACCCCAGATTTGTGTCGTAAATTTGCTAAGCGAAATAATGTCAACTTATCAGAGGATCTTTTTGGTACAAAATATGCTTATGAATGGGATGATTTTTATGATTTTATTAAAAAATATGATTTGATCACCTCTGTTATTCATACACCAGAAGACTACAGAGAATTAACATATCAATACTTAAAAGATTGTGCTGCTAGTGACACAATCTATGTTGAAGCAATGGTCTCTTCTACCCATGCTAAGAAAAAGGGTATGACTTATCACTCCTTTTTAGATGGTGTCCATGAAGCTTCTTTACAGGCTGAAAAAGATTTTGGAATAGTTTCTAGATTTATAATGAATGGCATAAGGCACTTAGGTCCTGAATCTGTTCAAGATACTGCCTATGAAGTTTTGAAAAATCCTCACCCTTGTCTTGTTGGGTTTGGTTTAGCAGGAGATGAATTGCATTTCCCACCCAATCTATTTGTTAAAACATTTGATATGCTTAAAGAAGCAAATTTTCCTATTACTGTTCATGCAGGAGAATGGGATGGTCCAGAAAATATTAGAAATGCTATAAAGCTATTACATCCCACAAGATTAGGACATGGAGTTCGGTCTATTGAAGATGCAAATTTAGTTCAAGAAATTATTGAACAAGAAATTATTTTAGAAACTTGTCCAACAAGCAATATTGCTACAAAAATTTATGATAGTTATGAAAATCATCCTGTTAAAAAATTATATGACGCCGGTGTTAAAATAACAGTTAATTCGGATGACCCCCCTTTTTTTAATGCAACAATTCAAGGTGAATACGACGTAATGTCTAAGTTAGGATTATCGAATGATGAGTTAAGATCTTTAACGTTTAATGCAATACAATCATCTTTTTGCGAAGATCAAATAAAAGAAAAATTATTAATTAAATTAAGCTAGATAATTTTACCAAAGGTCTGGCACCATAATGTGATATTACTTCTGCTGAAGCAACAGATGCTAAATGACCACATTCTTTAAGTTCTTTTTTTCTCGACATACCAAATAAAAATCCTGAAGCAAAAAGATCGCCTGCTCCTGTTGTATCTACTACTTTATCAACTTTTATAGGTTCTATTTCTATAACATCATTATTATTGACAATTACTGATCCTTTATCACCAAGAGTAATTGCACAAATAATTTTTAATGATTTAGCATATTCTATCCCTTCTTCGATAGTTGAAGATTGAGACATAGAACAAATCTCATCACTATTGCCAAATAGAATATCAATGTCATTATGAATTAATTCTGAAAAAGAATCACGATGGCGATCAACACAAAATAAGTCTGACAAAGTAAATGCAACTTTCTGATCATCTGCCTTACATATATCTACCATTTTTTTCATTGCCTTTTTTGCGTTTTCATTATCCCATAGATAGCCTTCTAAATAAGCCATTTTATGATTAACAATTTGATCCTCTTTTATATCTTCAGGACTAATTAAAGTTCCTGCCCCAAGAAATGTGCACATTGTTCTTGTGCCATCTTCTTCCACAAAAATAGTACAACAACCAGTAGAAATATCAGGAGAAGTAAAGCCTAGAGGAAATTGCAAACCCTCACGTATCATATCTTTTTGTAAAAAATCTCCAATATTATCATCTTTAATTTTGCCAATAAAACTTCCATTACCTCCAAAAGAAGTAATGCCAAACATTGAATTTCCTAAGGATCCGCCCCCAATCATTTCTTTGATTTTATATTCTTGATGTAGATTATTTTTTAAATCTTCATCAATTAGATTCATGGAATCGCGATTAATATTATGTTTTTCAATCTCATTTTGATTTGAAGGAATGATTGCATCAACCATTGCATTTCCTATACCTACGACGTCTAATCTTTCACTCATCTTATTTTTTATTTGTATAAATTGGAATTAGCTGCACTATAATCACTCCTATAAAAATTGCAATACAACCGAGTATTTTATTTGTATCTAAAACCTGGTTTATTAAAATCCATCCTGCTATTGTTCCAAATACTGACTCCATTGATAAAATAATAGCAGCAGGAGCAGGACTAGCTTTGCTTTGAGCAATGATTTGAAGTGTGTATCCTATCCCAGCAGAAGCTACGCCTGTATAAATAAGCTCAAACCATTCTAATTTTATATTTGCTAGTGTAGGAGTTTCAAATGAGAAGGCTAAAATCGTAGAACACAAAAAAACAACTGCATACTGTATAAATCCAAACGTAAAAGGACTATAAAATTGTTTCATAAATACATCGATCAAAATTATATGAATTGCAAAACATACTGCTGCGATAAACAATAAACTATCAGACCTTTGTATTTCTAGTGCTTGATTAGAAGATAGCAAATAGGAACCATAGATACATAACAAAACAGCTATCCAAACAATCCAATGCAATCTGGATTTAAAAATAAACCGTGAAATTAAACTTACTATTGGCACATAAAGAGTACTTAAAAATGAAGCATTAGCAATTTGAGATTTTAGCAATGCATATTGCTGCAGTCCCATTCCACCAAACAAAGCAAGGCCAGCAAATAAACTTAAATAAATAAAATTTTTATTTTTAAAAAAAATTTCAAAATTCTGTTTTTCAAAATACAAAGCCAAAGGCAAAACAGTTAAAGCTGCCAAAAAAAAACGTGCAAAACTAAATGTGAAGGGTCCAATAAAACCCATACCAGTTGTTTGACTAACAAAGGCCGTTCCCCATATTAAGGAAGCGATTAACATTAAAAAATTTGCCTTCATGTGGCTCATATAAATAATCCTTATTTGTTATCTTTGAAGTTTTGAGGCTTTTTCTGAATTAGCCCACCATGACTCTATAACTAAGCCATACAAGGGAATCTCATCCGGAAATTCCAAAAAATTCCAATAGGCTATACGGTCTGTATTACTATGATACAAGGGAATAACATAGTGCCCCCATAATAAAACTCTGTCTAATGCATGGATAGCCGTTGTTAATTCTTCTCTAGTTTTTGCTCCTATCAAAGTTTCAATTAAACTATCCACTACTGGACTATTAACCCCAGCATAATTTTTACTTCCATCTTTTTTACCAACTTCAGATCCCCAATAAAATTGTTGCTCATTTCCTGGACTCAAGCTTACATTCCAAGAAGCTTTAATCATATCAAAATCATAATTTAGCATTCTTGCTTGATATTGAGAAGAATCTACAGTTCGCACGGACATAGTAATACCTAAAACCTCCAAAGTTTTTTGAAAAGCCAATGCTATTTTTTCTACAGAAGGACTTACGATTAAAAATTCAAAGGCAAATTCTTTTCCATCTTTCATTAATTTTCCATCTTCAACAAACCAACCTTCACCTTCAAGAATTTTTTTTGCTATACGCAAATTATCACGAGGCATACCTGATCCATCAGAAACAGGCGGTTGATAGGTTTGATTAAATATTTCTTTAGGTAATTGATTCTTCCAAGGATTAAGAAGTTTTAATTCATTTTCAGATGGTAGTCCTGAGGATGCCAGCGGAGAATTATCAAAATAACTATCTGTACGAGTATAAGCATTATTATATAAAGCTTTATTGATCCATTCATGATCATAGGCATAGCTTAATGCAAGCCTTACCTGAGGGTTGTTGAAAATTTCTTTTCTTGAGTTCATAACAAGAGCATTCATTCCAGTTGGTCGATCATTTTTCATTTCCTGTAAAATGACATCCCCTCTATCTACTGCATCAAAAGCATAATTACTTTGCCATCGTTTAGCATTGTACTCTCTTCTATAATCATATTCCCCAACCTTAAATGCTTCTAGTAGTACATTCGAGTCTTTGTAGTAATCATAAATTAACGTATCAAAATTATATTGTCCCTTATTTGCTAATAAATCTTTTGCCCAATAATCTTTGACTCTTTGATATTTAATTTGTCTGCCAGGCTCTAAACTTTCTATAGTATACGGACCACTGCCGAGAGGAATATCAAGAAAAGTTTTAGTTACATCAATATTTTCATAATATTTTTTTGGAACAATTGGCAGGAAGCCAGCTATGATTAATGGCAATTCTTTATCTTCATTGTTAACAAAGATCATTTTAATTCCATTTTGATCTACGAGTTCTGTGTTAATAACTTTGCCGTATGTTTTCTTTTGATTAGGCGTTCCCTTATTTTGAAAAGTTTCAAGGCTAAACAAAACATCTTCTCTAGTAATAGGAGAGCCATCATGAAATTTAGCTTTAGGATTTATATAAAATGTTATGGAAGAGCGGTCTTCTGGCATTTCTGCATATTCTGCTATTAAACCATATAATGAAAAAGCCTCATCCCATACTCTTCGCATTAAGGTGTCATTTATATAGCCCAACCCTGCTGCTCTCGATCCTTTGAAAGCTATACGATTTAAATTATCAAAAGAACCATAAACACCTAAGCGTAAAACACCTCCTTTGGGTGCATCTGGATTGACATAAGGAAGATGCTTTTCATCCGAACTATGCATTGGTAACCCATGCATAGCGATCCCATGCATTTTATTTGCTAGACCAGACTGAGAAAATAAAAAAACAAATAAAAGTATAATAAATTTATGACATATAAATTTCATATTTGTTATCTTATCAATAGTTACTATATAAATGAAGTAACTTTATGATAATTTATCAAAGTTAATATTTTAGTATATAGTTTTATTTTAATGAAAAAAATTTTACCTTCAGAAATTACCCCATATTCAACATATTTGAATAGAAGAAAATTTGTCAAAACTGCAAGCGCCTTTTCTATAGCTGCATCGCTATCTCTTTCGGCAAAAGCTTTACATAATAACGATTCATCTAAATACATTTCAAAATTAGATGAAAATGATGAGTTGAATACATATGAAGAAATAACAACCTATAATAATTTTTATGAATTTGGGATGGGTAAATCTGATCCGTCAAATAACTCAAGCTTGTTTAATCCTAAACCGTGGACTATTAAAATTGAAGGCTTAGTAGAAAAACCATTAGAGATAAATTTAGAAGATCTGTTAAAAAAAATTGAGATTGAAGATCGTATATATAGACTTAGATGTGTCGAAGCGTGGTCAATGGTCATTCCTTGGCAAGGTTTTCCTTTATCAGAGTTAATTAAAATTGCTTCTCCTCTCAGTAACGCAAAGTATATTCAATTTGTCACCATCTTTCGACCTGAAGAAATGCCAGGACAAAAAAGACGCCTATTGCCATGGCCTTATGTTGAAGGTCTAAGAATGGATGAGGCAATGAACCCACTAACAATTTTATCAACTGGTTTATACGGCCATGATTTATTAAATCAAAATGGCGCTCCCCTTAGACTTGTAGTGCCGTGGAAATATGGTTTTAAATCAATTAAATCCATTGAAACTATTCGTTTTGTTGAAAATCAACCAAGCGCAACTTGGTCAATGGTAGCTCCAAATGAGTATGGCTTTTATTCAAATGTAAATAATACTGTAGACCATCCAAGATGGAGTCAAGCAACTGAAAGAAGAATTGGTGAATTTATGCGCCGTCCTACTCTCATGTTTAACGGATATGAAGAAGAAGTTGCTCATTTGTATAAAGATATGGATCTTCAAACATATTATTAAAATATGCTTTCGACCAACAGGGTTAAAAAAACAAAACCCCCGATTATAATATTGTTATTTCTTCCAAGTTTTTATTGGATTTATTTATTATTGATAGGAAATTTAGGAGTAAATCCTATTGAAAAATTAATGGATAATTTAGGTGAGATGGCTTTAAGATTAATTATTCTAACACTTATTATTTCTTCTCTTTCCGATTTAAAATTTTTTCGATCCTTAGTTACGCTGCGTCGTACAATTGGTTTATTTGCTTTTTATTATGTATGTTTACATTTTTCGACTTATATTTTTTTAGATCATTTTTTTAATTTTCAGTTCATCATCAAGGATATTATTAAAAGACCATTTATTACTTTTGGATTTATTAGTTTTTTGTGTTTAATACCTATGGCCATCACTTCATTTGATGGCATGATAAAAAAATTAGGTTTTAATTTATGGAAAAAAATTCATTACTTAATTTACCCAGCTGCTATTCTTTCAAGTTTTCATTTTTTTATGTTGGTTAGGGCTAATAAAACAGAGCCTATAATTTATATAGGTATAATTTTTTTATTATTAAGTTATCGTTTCTATAAAAAAATATTTATTCGTCGATAGGATCAGTAACAGGATTTAATTCCATACCAGCAGCAGTGATATTGCGAGGCAATGGTGTATATTGTGATTCCAAATCTAGTGGCTTTGCTCTTTTTGCCATTCTGTATAATCCAAAAAGACCAAGCATTGCATGCCCTATTAATAAATAAATAAAAAACCCATTAGCTCCAATCAAACTCATAAAACTAGAAACCAATATTGGTCCCATTACCGCTCCTATTCCAACAAGAATAGCAAAAGAAGAACTTGCTGCAACTATTTCATCAGGTTTTAAAAAATCATTCACATGTGCTACCGCCAGGGAATACATTGGTAAACAAACAGCTGAATAAAAAGCGACAAAAATAAAAAACATAATTAATGAAAGATAAGAGGAGCCTACAATAAGTAAGCATAATCCAGAGGCTATAAAAGTAGTCCCTATTAATATGATTCTTCGGTCAATTCTGTCAGACAAATATCCAATAGGCCACTGGGAAAGTGCCCCAAAAGAACTAATTATGACCATAAACATTGAAATTTCAAATAGCCCCAGTTCTTTAGAAGCGGCATACACAGCTCCATATCCAAAAACGGCACTATGAATTAGTCCTGTAAACAAAGCGCCAATAAATCCAAGTGGTGATATGATATAAAACTCTTTTAAGGATAAAGATTTTGGGTTTGAAAAATTTGGTTGCTCTGTAGTTGATAATAATATTGGTAAAAGCGCAAAAGATAATAATACTGAAACTAATATAAATAAATCTACTTTAGCAGGATCACTAATGTTTAAAAGAAATTGACCACATCCAAGAAATGCAAAAGTTATAATCATATAAACTGATAAAAGTTGGCCACGTGTTTCATTTGTTGATTTGTCATTTAACCAACTTTCCATAATAACAAAAATGCCCGACAAACTTATTCCAGTTAATATTCTAATACAAAACCAAGAATAAGGATCTAATAAAACTGAGTGAAGAAGAATTGCAATTGATGCCAAAGAAGCCAAAGCAGCAAATACACGTATATGACCTACTCGCCTTAATAGTATCGGAATTAATAATGATCCTGATAAATAACCAACATAGTATCCTGCCACTATGACACCTGTAGAAAAAAAACCAAAACCTTCTATTACAGATCTGACTCCTATTAATGTTCCTTGCAGTCCATGTGCTAGACAAATTATTGCAAAGCCAAAAAAAAGGGCCCACGTTTTAGATAGTATAGTAGTCATATAAATGAATGTAATTATTTAATAGTTGGTGTTTTATTTAATCTAGTATTCTTCTTCGCCTTCTTCTGTTGGTTTAATACCAACGTCAACAGCTGGATCGACATCTGTTTCATCTTCAAGAAGTACTGTATCATCTTCTACTTGATCTTCAGTATTATCTAAATCCAAATTCTCTATGTCTAGATCGTCTTCTTTTTCTTTTGGTTTAGGAGGTATTGGGTTTGTTAAAGGTGCAGCATTTGTTGTGCCAGGTTTACGACCTCTTCGTGGACGAGACATTGTTGTAACTTCAATTTCTTTTCCACACTCAGGACATTCCAATTCAGTCCTTCCTAAATCGTAGTATTGTTTGCTACACATAGGACAAATTCTTTTTAAACCCCAGGATTCTTTGTACATATTATTCTTGATCTCTCTCGTATATTTTTCCGCAGTAACTACAAACAATTTTATTTGTTGAACCAAATGTATAGTAAACTGCGGGATGTCCTAAACCATCTTGTCCCCCATCGCAACAAATAGTTTCAATATCTGCAGGAACTTTTGTCACTTCTTCATCCATATGAAAATGCTATAGAAAAAAAAATTAATAATGTCTACGATAATTGTATAGAATGGATAAATCTAAAACTTCTATAACTGGAAATAAACAATACTAATTCCCATGACTATTAATATGGAAGGGATAATTCTCTTTTTTGCCTCTTTTTCAGCTAAAAATAATAACCCAATAATTGTTGCAATAACTATACTTATTTCTCTAATACTAGACACATAGGCAATTTCAATAAACTGCATTCCCCACACAACCAACGCATAACTACTCGTTGCAAAAAATCCAGCTGCAATTCCAGATTTAATGGTATATGAATTCCTATCTCTAAGACCTTTTTTTGAAAAAATTGAAATGATTAAAAGAGGTACTCCGTTCAAGGCAAATAACCAGAATATATAAGTAAAACCATTTTCAGCTTTTCTTACTCCAATACCATCCACTAAAGTATATAGTGTGATTAATACTGCTGTAGATAATGCTAAAAAAAAAGCGGCTCTATTAAATTTTATTTTTGATGAAAATGAAATCAAAAATAAACCTAGGCAAACTATTATTATGCCTCCAAAACCGTATGTATTAATAGAGGTTGATAAAAATATAATACTAAAGAGAGCAATTAAAAGTGAAGAGCCTCCTCTAGCTATAGGATAAACAAATGATAAATCTCCATATTTATAAGAATAAATAACATTCAATCTATAGAGTACGTGAATGATTACTGTTGCTAATAAAAAAAACCAAATTTCTAAAGTAGGAAAAGGAACATAAAAAGTGAGAGGAATAAAAATTATAATTTCCATCAAAGAAGTTATGCCCATTAAAGATAAAGGATTAGAACTTGATTTTATAATAGCACTCCATGTTGCATGAAATAGAGCTGATAAAAGAATTAATAAGAAAATAAAATTAATTGTCAAAATGTTGCTTTCATCAATTAAGTATTTATTACTTCATTCCAGTCAGAGTAATTCCTTCGATAAATCTTTTTTGTGCTATTATGAAAGCAACAATTAAGGGAACCGTGACAGTAACAATTGATGCCATCATTGGTCCAAATTCATCACTATCTATTCCTCCTCTAAATTCTCTAATTCCAAGAGGGGGAGTAAATAGATCTCTATTTCCAGTTATAACCATTCTTGGCCAGAAATAATCATTCCAGTGTGCTACAACTGAGAATATTGCAAATGCAAGTAAAGCAGGTATTGCAGTTGGTAGCATGACTTTCCACACAATAGAATATTCTCCCATTCCATCCATTCTGGCGGCATCAATTAATTCATCTGGAACTGTCATAAAAAATTGTCGCATAAGAAAAATTCCAAATACAGATATTGTCCAGGGGAGTATTAAGGCGGAATAGGTATCAACTAGCCCGGCCTGGGCCAGCATTACATAAAGAGGAAGTGCAATGCCGTGCACTGGTATTAGAAGACAAAACAATACCATTGAAAATACAAATTCCCGTCCATAAAACCGGAGTTTTGCAAGCGCATAAGCACAAGGTAAGGCAACAAGAACTTGAATTATAAAAATTGATAAAGTTACTATAACTCCATTCATTAAGTATCTAGGAATTGGAGCTTTCTCAAAAGCAAACCAGTAATTATAAATATAAGGTTTTGTCGTACATGTTTCTTCGGAATAACCCGTTTTTACACAAACCGGAAATGTTTGAACTTCTTGTGCACCAATTAGCCCACCAGAAATCGATTGAATTTCTTGTTGAGATTTTAGTGACATTGAAACCATCATATAAAATGGCAGTAAAACAAGGATTGCACCAATTATTAAAATGCCGTGTTTCCAACTCTCACCTATATACTGTTTAGCTTGCATTAATAGTGAACCCTCTTCTCAATGATATACCTCTGAAAAAAAGTTAATATCAATATAAAGCCAATAAAAACAACAGTAATAGCTGCTCCAATACTCGTTAAGTTTTGTTGGATAGCTTTTTCAAAAATTGCATACATCATAACGTAGGTAGTTTTAGAGGGGCCGCCTTTAGTAAGTATTTCAATTGTATCAAAAACTTGAAATGTTCTGATTGTTGTAATTGTTACTACAAACAAAGTTGTGGGTCCAAGCATTGGCCAAGTTACAAGTTTAAATTGCTCCCATGTTGATTTAGCGCCATCCATTTCTGCTGCTTGATATAGTTCACGAGGTATCCCTGTTAGGCCTGCTAAATACAAAACCATATTAAAACCAAATGCTTGCCAAATTCCTATAAAACATATCGTCCAAATTGCTGTATTTTTTTGCTTTAGCCAATAAGGAAAATCCATATTATTTGCACATGCTACATGATACCAGCTTTGTTGTGAATCTACCCATGGTAACCAATGAAAACCAAAAATAAACTCTCTTGCGCCTCCACAACCATTAGCTAAAAAACTATTCACTATACCGAGTGTTGGATGAAGAGTGAATTCCCATGCAATAGCCATAGCAAGAAGGGTCGCCATAACAGGAAGAAAGAAAATTGTTTTATAAATATCAGCTCCAAATCTAAGTGAATTTAAGAGCATTGCTGCACACAAACCAAGTACAACTGAAATAGGTACAACAACTATTACATAGGTTGCTGTGGCCCAAATCATTTTCACATATGTTTTTCTTGAAAACATTTTTTCATAATTTTCAAGCCCTATCCATTCAAGAGATTTATTACCTAAATTATAATCAGTAAAAGAAATTCCCCCAGCAAGAAACAATGGAAAAATTAATATAATAATCATTAGTATTATTGCAGGTGCAATAAACCAAATATGTGCTTTGGAATTATGCATTATTAAATTGAACCCTTTTACCTTCTTGGTTAAACAATAGTGCTTTATTAGGAGCTCTTTTAATGTTTACTGTTGAACCATTAGAAATTTCATGTGTTAATTGAGGTATGCCTCTAACAATAATTCTATTCATCCCATCTTCCGTATTTACATGAAAAAAAATATCTGATCCTAAATTTTCTCTGTAAGAAACTTTTGCACTAAAAGTATCTTCATCACTTTGATTGGAAATTTCTAAATGTTCAGGTCTAATACCAATATTTAACTCTAGATTTGTTTCTGAACTTTTTCTTTTTAAGTTTAGATTTAGTAAGTTTACAGTTCCGCTTGAATCTGATGAACCTTTAAAAATATTAATTTTAGGACTTCCAACGAATTGAGCCACACTTAGTGAGGAAGGATTATCATATACTTCTTGAGGAGTATCAAGTTGTAATAAATTTCCATCAATCATAACAGCCATACGAGAAGACATCGTTAATGCCTCCGCCTGATCATGAGTAACGTATACAAAAGTAGTTTTAAGTGAACTATGAAGTTCAGATAATTCGGAGCGCATATGAACTCTAAGCGCTGCATCTAAATTTGATAACGGTTCATCCATCAAAAAAGCAACAGGCTCTCTTACCATTGCCCTACCAAGAGCCACTCTTTGTCTTTGACCACCAGATAGTTGACCTGGTTTTCTATCAAGTAGTTCAGAGATTTTAAGTGTTTCAGAAGTTTTACTAACCAATTGATTTATAGATTCTGTTTTTTGTTTTTTATTCGGAGATAAATTTCCAATTAAAGGCAATCTTTCAAATGAATTGTAATCTCTAAGCCTTAAAGGAGTTTCTAAATTTCTTCTTACTGAAAGATGAGGATAGAGAGCGTAAGACTGAAACACCATTGCCAAGTCTCTTTCACTAGCTCTAATTTTATTTACGTTTTTATTATCAATTAAAACATCACCAGAAGTTTGTTGTTCAAGACCGGCTATAATTCGAAGTAAGGTAGATTTGCCACAACCAGATGGGCCAACTAATGTTAAAAATTCACCGTCTTTTATATCTACACTTAAATCTTTTAATACCTCTGTGGATCCAAATGATTTTGAAATATTTTTAAGTGATATTGTGCCCACAGAACCTCTCTTTTTTTTAATATATACTTTTTATAAAATTTTATGATTTTTTAAATGCATTTATTTCATTTTTATCTAAATTTTATGGACAAATATTCAAATTACTATTGAGTTTAAATAACATATAACTATAAATTCAATTTTTTAACTATATATAATCATTGTGACTGAAAATTTATTAATTAACAATAGAGAATATCCAAGTATATTTTCAAAGACAGCTATAGTTATTTGTCTTGATGGAAGCCAAAAAGAATATCTTGAAGAGGCATCAAAATCAAATCTGACACCTAATCTTGACTCATTAATTGCAAGTGGTCAAAATTTATTAGTTCACAGTGCTATACCTAGCTTCACAAATCCAAATAATATTTCAATTGTGACAGGGCAGCCTAGTTCTGTTCACGGAATATGTGGTAACTTTTTTTACACTCCTGAAACGGGTGAAGAAGTAATGATGAATGATCCAAAATATATGCGTGCTCCAACAATTTTTGAAAAATTTTATAATTCTGGCTCAAAAATCGCTCTTGTTACTGCAAAAGATAAACTTAGAACCCTTTTGGGAAATGGTTTAAGTTTTGATAATAATCGAGCAATATGTTTTTCTGCAGAAAAATCTGATCAGGCAACAAAAGAACTTAATGGTATAGAAAATGTTAATGACTGGTTAGGTATGCCGGTGCCAGAAGTGTACTCCGAAGGTCTTTCTGAGTTTGTCATGGCCGCTGGAGTAAAACTACTAAAGGAATTTAAACCAGACATTATGTATTTATCTACGACTGACTATATTCAACACAAGTATGCACCTGGAAATGAAATAGCAAATAAGTTCTATGCAATGTTTGATAAATATATTGGCCTTTTAAATAAAGAAGACGTATCAATGATAGTAACAGCTGATCATGGAATGAAATCTAAATCAAAAGAAGACGGTTCACCTAACGCGATATTTTTACAAGATTATCTTGATAAAAAATTTGAACCGAACTTAACAAAAGTCATCTTACCAATCACAGATCCGTATGTAGTTCATCATGGATCATTAGGTTCATTTGCTACAATTTATCTTGAAGATAAAACTAAAGTCAACGATGTTATTGAATCAATTAAAGCAATTAAAGATATAGAAGTAGTCTTAACTAAAGACGAAGGTTGCTCAACATATAATCTTCCTCCAGATAGAATGGGAGATATAATATGCATGTCTTCTGAATTTATGACAATTGGATCCTCTTTAGATAAACATAATCTTTCTGGATTAAATGAGCCTTTGCGTTCCCATGGTGGTTTACATGAGCGAGAAGTACCTTTTATTTCAAATTTAAAAATACAAAATTTAAATAATGAAAAACAGTTATATAATTATGATGCATTCTATTATGCAATCAATGGAGCTTTATGATGGAAAAGAAAATTATTAATGAAGCTATGCGCATTGCTGGCAAAAAAGTAAATTTTGAAAAAACAATTGATGTTGAATATCCATTTACAGGAGAAGTAATTGGTACAGTTCCTGCAGGAAATGCTGAGCATGCAAAACAAGCTCTTGAAATTGCTGCAAACTATCAACCTAAGTTGACACGATATGAAAGACAAAAAATACTTCAAACCGCAGCTGAGGTACTTGTAAAAAGAAAAGAAGAGATTTCTGACATCATTACCTTAGAACTTGGAATTTCAAAACAAGACTCATTGTATGAAGTAGGCAGAGCATTTGATGTTTTTTCTTTAACCGCACAACTTTGTATTCATGATGACGGAGAAATTTTTTCTTGTGATTTAACTCCACACGGAAAAGCGAGAAAAATATTTACAATAAGAGAACCATTAACAGCAATTTCGGCAATTACACCATTTAATCACCCTTTAAATATGGTGGCACATAAAATTGCACCTTCAATTGCAACGAATAATTGTACTGTTTGTAAGCAGACTGAGTTAACTCCATTAACAGCAATGGTTCTTGCTGATGTTTTGTATGAAGCTGGTTTGCCGCCAGAAATGTTTTCTGTTGTTACAGGATGGCCGCAAGATATCGGCTCTGAAATGATAAAGAATCCAAATATTGATCTTATTACTTTTACTGGAAGTGTTGGTGTTGGAAAACTAATTGCTGAACAAGCAGGATACAAAAGAACTGTCCTTGAACTTGGTGGAAATGATCCTTTAATAGTTTTAAATGATTTAGATCCAGATGATTTAAAGAAAGCAGTTGAATTAGCAGTTACTGGAGCAACAAAAAATTCAGGACAACGATGTACAGCTGTTAAAAGAATACTTTTGCAAGAAAAAATTGCTGATCAGTTTGTTGAAATGGCTTTGGAAAGAGCAAAAAAAATTAAATTTGGTGATCCAATGAGTATGGAAACTGACTTAGGCACTGTTGTTAATGCTCAAGCAGCGGAATTATTTGATAAAAGAGTTTCAATGGCAGAGGCAGATGGTGCAAAAATCTTATATCACCCTGGAAGAAAAGGTGCGTTATTGCCTCCTATAGTAATTGATAATGTTGATCCAAAAAGTGAACTTGTTCTTGAAGAAACATTTGGCCCAGTTATCCCTATTATTAGGGTTCCCAATGATGATGAATCGGTAATCAAGATTTCAAACTCAACTGCTTTTGGATTATCTTCAGGTGTATGCACCAATAATTTTATGAGAGCTAAAAAATATATTCAAGGTCTTAATGTTGGAACTGTAAATATCTGGGAAGTACCTGGTTACAGAATTGAAATGTCCCCTTTTGGAGGAATTAAAGATTCTGGCTTAGGCTACAAAGAAGGCGTAATAGAAGCGATGAAGAGCTTTACTAATGTAAAAACATTCTCACTTCCTTGGTAGTTTCCTAGAAAAGAAGAGTATTTACTATTAAATAATAATAAATACATATAAAAAATATAATCAAATTTTACTTTCAAAATGACTTTACTGTTTGTATCCTTTTTAAGACTATTATATCATTAATTAGTTAAACGAAGTTTTAAGGTTTAATTATACAGTGGAGGATTAAATGAGAAAATTAATTACAGGATTAGCAGCCGTATTAGCTTTTGGTTTCTATGGTTCTGTTAATTCAGCGAAGTCTATAGAAATAGAAGTAGCTTATCCTTATTCAGGTTTATTTGATGTTACCTATCAAGCTATTATGCCTGAGTTTGAAAAAGCTCATCCAGATATTCAAGTAAAATTTAGAGCAACTTATGAAAACTATGAAGATGCTACTGCTACAATTTTAAGAGAAGCAACTTCTGGTAATCTACCAGATGTTACAATGCAGGGTCTTAACAGACAAGCTCCTCTAGTAGACAAAGGTATTGCAAAATCTTTAGAGCCATTTATTGCAAAAGAAGCTGATTTTGAAAAAGATGGTTATCATGCTGCAATGTTAAGTCTTTCAACATTTGGAGGAGAGGTTTATGGTTTGCCATTCTCTGTATCAACTCCTGTTGGATATTATAACATGGATTTATTAGCTGAAGCTGGCATAGACAGCATCCCAACTAACTGGGATGAAGTTATTGATGCTTGTGGAAAATTAGAGGCAGCTGGAAAAGGTACTTTATATTTTGGTTGGAACATTACAGGTAACTGGTTCCACCAAGCATTAATGCATACTCAAAATGTAAAAATTGTTGAAGATGGAAAAGTAAACTTAGGTGGAGACGCTGGTTTAGCAACATTACAACAAATGCACGATATTATGAGTGGATGTAACATGCCTAACTATTCAATTGCTGATGGTCAAGCTGCATTTAATGCAGGCACGATCGGTATGATGTTCTGGTCAACTTCAAGCTTAGGTTCAGTAAATGCTGCAAAAGCAGATTTCGTACTTAAGACAGCTCCATTCCCTGGAATGGCAGGTGTTAATAATGGAACCCCAGCAAGATTACCAGCAGGTGGAAATGCAGCAATGTTAACTTCTACTTCTGATGATCCAGCAAGAGTAGACGCAGCATGGACATTCTTGAAGTTCATTACTTCTGGTATTGGAGCAGCATTAGTTGCTGAGACTACTGGTTATGTTCCACCAAACAAAGCAGCTAACGATTTATTAGGTGATTTCTATAGTGCAAATCCAAATAAACTTACTGCGGTAGAACAGCTTCCACTCTTAGCAGACTGGTTTGCATATCCTGGTGAAAACGGACTAGCAATCACTCAAGTAATTTATGATTACACTGAAGAAATTGCCACAGGAAGTGCTGATGATATGGCAGATCTTCAAGAAGAAATGATGGAAGAAATCAACGATCTTTTATAATAAAGAATACTTTATTATTAACTTTTTATTACAGCGGCTTTATAAAAGCCGCTGTTTTATTTCAAATAAAAGGGAGAATAAATAATGCCTCTAACTACAACTACAATAGGTGCTTATCCAAAACCTAAACAAACTCCAATTCAAGATTGGTTTTTAGGCACTAAATCTGAAGAAGAAAGAAAAGCTTCAAAAGGATTATTATCAAACTGGTCACCCGGTGCATATGAAAAAGCATTAGAGTCTGCTGGAGAAGAAGCGGAGAAATTATTTTTAGAAGCAATTAAAGAAGTTATTACTGATCAAGTAAATTCAGGCATTGATGTTCCAACTGATGGAGAAGTACGAAGAGAAAGTTATGTTTTATATCAATGTCGTTTTTTAAATGGTGTAAGCTTTAAGGAAGTAACACATAGGTCAGTTAGACAAGGCGCGTTTGAAGCAGATCTTCCAACAATAGTAGCGCCTATTTCAAGTAAAGAAATTCGCTTGCATTTAGATTGGAAAAGCGCGCAACAATTTACAAAAAATCCTGTAAAAATTACTCTACCAGGACCTATGACAATTACAGATTCAATTGCTAATAACTATTATGATGACATGAAAAAACTAGGTTTTGATCTAGCACTTGCTTTAAACAAAGAAGTGAAAGCGCTTGTAGATGCTGGGTGTAAATACATTCAAATTGATGAACCTGTATTTGCAAGAAAACCTGAAGAAGCAAATTCTTATGGTATGGAAAATTTAGAAAGAATGATGCACGGGATTCCAAAAGAGGTACAAAGAGTGTGCCATATTTGTTGCGGCTATCCAAACTCTCTTGACTCCGAGGGTTACAAAAAAGCAGACTTAGATGCTTATGATAGGATTGCTACTTTAGTAGATGATTCTACGATTGATGAAGTGTCATTAGAAGACTCACATAGACACAATGATTTAAATCTTTTAGAAAAATTTACTAAAACAAAAGTTATTTTTGGATTTATTGATATTGCCAAAAGCAGAATGGAGTCAGTAGAAGAAGTAAGAAGTCGTATGAAAGACTCTTTAGAACATATTGACGAACATAGATTGATAGCTGCTCCAGATTGTGGTTTAGGTTTCTTTACAAGAGAACAAGCTATTGAAAAAATGTCAATATTATCTAAGGCTGCAAAATCAATTTAGTAGAATGTGGAATTATTATAATCCTGTTGATGTTGTTTTTGGTGAAAATAAATTTTCAGAGATACACAAAATATTAGAAAATAAAAAATACGTCGTTGTTACCCATCCTGAAGAAATTTTTAAAAAATATACTGATCAATTAAATACATCATCTAATCCTCCCCTTATGGTTATGACAGAAGTACAACCTAATCCAGATTATTTAGATATTCTTACTCTATTAAAAAATTTTGCTTCTATAGCAAAAGAAGTTGATCATGTAGTTGCTATAGGAGGTGGATCTGTTACCGATACAGCAAAAGCTTTAGCAGCATTTAAAGGCAATGAAAATCTTTTAACAGATTTTGTTCGCAATAAAAAAACTCCTTATGTGGATGACCCTATAAGTATTATTGCTGTGCCTACAACTTCTGGAACATCAAGTGAATTAACTTGTTGGGCTACGATTTGGGATAAAGAAAAAAATGGAAAGCTATCTTTAGCACACAAGAGCCTTTATCCTTTAAAGGCAATTATAGATCCAGTTATCATGTTAGATAAACCCAAAGGATTAACAATTTCAACAGGTCTTGATGCCCTTTCTCATTCAATGGAAAGTATTTGGAATATTAATGCAAACCCAGTTTCTGCTATGCATGGAATAGTGGGCTCTCAATTAATTATTGAAAACCTTCCTTTATTAGCTAATGATTTAAAAAACATCACATTAAGAAGTAATGTTGCTCGCGCTTGCGTTCATGCGGGTTTAGCTTTTTCTAATACTAAGACAGCCATTGCACATAATATTTCTTATCCCATTACTCTTAATTATGGTATTCAACATGGAATTGCGTGTTCTTTTAGCTTGCCTATGATTTTAAGAAGTATGCTTGATATTAATGATGAAGCTGAAAATCGTTTAAAAATGATTTTTAATGATGATTTAATTAGTTCAGCAACAAAACTTGAATCAATTTTACGACAATTAAATATTCCTCTTAATCTTAATGAATTAAAAATCAATAAAGACGAGTGGAATAAAATTGTTGGTGATGCATTTATGGGCGAAAGAGGTAAAAATTTTTTAGGTAATAAAAATGCTTTTGATAAAGCAGTTGATGAATCAAATTTTTTTTAAATTAAAATTTTTTAGTTGTCTCAAACCAATTGATATTATCTTTTAAAAAATCTTCAGTATGGACTACTAGTGAGTTTTTATTAATTAATATTACATTATAATTTGGATCAGTATTGGCCGTTCCCAATCTATAGTTTTTTGAAAAATTGGGCACCAATGGAGACCAAGTACTTCTCGGCGCACTAAAAGGTATGTTTAAATAATTTCCTGATACTGTAATATGCTGATGACCAAAAAAAATATGTTGAATAATTTTTTTAAATTTAATTAATATATCTTTAAACTCATCTCCTTGTTGTAAACCAATATAATCACTAGTGGGCTCTCCTAGGGGTAAAGGATTATGATGCATAAAAAGATAAACTTGTTTATTATTATCTGAAGCATTTTCTAGAGTATTTATAAGCCAACTTTGTCTGTTGTTGCAAAAATGCCCTTGATGGGTATTTGATAAATTTGTATCTAAAAAAATAAAACGTTTATCTTCAATGTCTTCAAAGTATTGAATAAAACCATTTTCATCTAAAGGTATTTTTGTAAATATTTGTTTAAACTGTTCTCTATCATCATGATTGCCCATAAGCAATTTTGGAAACAAATGTTTTGGTATTTTGGAATTTAATAATATTTCATTTAATTTATTATAAGATTCACTATCCCCGTCATGCGTTAAATCTCCTGATATAACAAATAGCTTTGAGTCTAAATGATTGTTGCAAATATGTTGAAGTGCTAGTGAAAATCTCTCTTTAGCATCATGTTCAAAAAGTTTATCTGGAGAAATATGAGGATCTGATAAGTGGATTATTTTCATATTTAAAAAATATTTTAAATGAATAATTAAAGTTTTGTTTTAAAAAAAAGATACTTATTAAATTCTTTTTTTAAATCGATGCTAACACGGGCATGTACTTTCCCTTGTTTGCCCATAAAAGAACTTTTCTTTTGAACAGGGAAAACACCCTCATGCCAAATATTGGGATGAATATATAAACCTTTTGATCCATCAAAATAAAATGCCTTAAAATCTTCTGCTTGAATATCATCGCCAGGTAACGCAAGAGGTGAAATAAATGGACCTCTTTCAGAGGGAAAAAATAACTGCCCTCCATCTGGGTGGTAATTAACATGCCATATATAAATCTCTTCTGGCTCACTATATTCTGTATTGTTTTCAATATTTTCTGGAGGGGCAGAATAGCCTAAAATATATTTTCCATCTATTTCATACTCACTATTATGTTGCACAGCATTATTTTGCCCATAAAGAGTTGAGCCTTCCCACCAAGTATCAAACGCACCTTTGGTATAGCCCGCTTCATTACCTGTTCCTTCATCAATTTCTCGCCAACCTTGTTTTGGCCAAGTTACAATTTCAACATCACTGTTTTCAAATGAGTCTATTAAATAACCATATCCTTTAAGAGTTTCATTTGTAGCTTTGACTAAGGGGATTTCAATGGCCTGCATAAATATTACTTTTAATTAATTTTAATTTGTAATTCATTTACAACTTCTTTTATGGCCTTAATGGTATCATGCATATCATTGTCATCTAAATTTCCAATACATCCAATACGAAAAGTATCAGCAACAGTAAGCTTGCCTGGATAAATCAAAAAATCTTTATTACTCAAAGCATCATAAAATTCTTCAAAATTAAAATTTGAATTTTGAGGCTGCATAAATGTTATAATTATTGGCGCTTGTAATTCATTTGACAGTAATTGTTTAAAACCTATTTCTTTCATACCATCACAAATTATTTTGCAATTATTTGAATACCTTTTATGCCTTCCTTCAACCCCCCCTTCTTTTGAATGTTCATTTATAGCTTGTTGAAAGGCAGCTAAAACATGTGTGGGAGGAGTAAAACGCCACTGTTTATTTTTTTCCATCGCCTGCCACTGGTCATATAGATCTAAACTTAAAGAATGTGCATTTCCTTTTGCTTTTTCGATAATATTATTTTTAACTAAAATAAAGCCTACTCCTGGAACTCCTTCTAAACATTTATTGGAAGAAGCAGCAACAGCATCAAATGCAATTGTTTTACTACTAAGAGGAAGAGCGCCAAAAGCACTCATAGCATCAATAAATAATGATAAATTTTTTTTTGCTACTAAGTCAGATATTTTTTGAATAGGATTTAATATTCCTGAGGTTGTTTCGCAGTAAACAGCAAACACATGAGTTAAATCAGTATTTGAATCTATGATGTTTTCAATTTCATCTAAATCATGTTGTTCATGTTCCGCAACTTCATAAGCAATACATTCTCTACCAACATAGTCACACATTTTTTTCATACGGTGACCATATGCTCCATTAATTAATATTAATATTTTTGCATCTTTAGATGTGAGAGAGCCAACCATTGATTCTACTGCAAATGTTCCGCTACCTTGCATTGGAACACATTGGTAATTATTTTCACCATCAATAAGTTTTACAAGAGACTCACGAATAGAATGGTTCAGATCAATAAATTTTTGATCTCGCGAACCCCAATCATGAAGCATGGCTTCTTTGGTTGTCATGGAGGTAGTAAGTGGTCCAGGTGTAAGAAGTTTTTTATCCATATTCTTAATTGAGTTAACTATTTAATTCTTAATTAGCTCACTAGCAATTAAATAAAAAATTGATTTGCAATTTTTCTTGAAAGTTGTATTTTTTCTAAATGGAAAATATTGTAGATCAACTTCTAAATCTTTTAGTTACAAAGGGGGGAGATATACAATATGGAAATGAAGATGTTACTCAATTAGAGCATGCCTTACAGTGCGCAGAATTAGCTGAACAACACAATTTACCAGGCCCAACAATAGCAGCTGCTTTATTACATGATATTGGCCATCTTTTATATGAAGACAAGGATCCAATTCATGAAGGGAAAGATGGACGTCATGAAAACTTAGGAGCTGATTATTTATCGCAATACTTTGATACTGATGTGACACAGCCTATTCGAGCTCATGTAGATTCCAAAAGATATTTAGCAACAGTTGAAGAAGGTTATTATGATCTTCTCTCAGAGGCCTCCAAACTTTCACTCGCTGTTCAGGGCGGTCCATTTACCAAAGAGGAGGCAAAAAAATTTATAGATAAACCATTTATGAAGGAAGCTGTAGAAATGAGGCGTTTCGATGATATGGCAAAAATTTTAAATAAAAAAACCCCTGATATAAATTATTTTAGACCATATGTAGAAAAAGCACAAAATTCATTTAATTTAAAAAACATTAAGAATTAAATATAAAATATACTCCAATAAAAAATATTACAGCTGATAAAATTCTTATAAATTTTATTTTTTCACCTAAAAATATAAAGCTGATTAATGAAGTCATAATGATACTAGACTCTCTTATAGAAGATACATAAGCAATTGGTTGATGATTCATGCTCCATACAATTATTCCGTAAGCAATAAATGACATAAAAGATGCAACTGTGATTAATACCAGTTGTTTTGTTCTTATTTTAAATAGGTCATTTTTTTGTGTTAAATAAACATAACTAATAGTTATCCATCCACCTAAAAAGAAATTCCATACAATAAAAGTAAATTCATTTTTAGCACTTCTTACACCTGCACCATCAGAAAAAGTATATAAAGCTATAAGTATAGAAACAAATATAGAAATAATTAATAATTTTAAATTTAATTTATTTTTATAATTTTCTTTGGCTAATAATAATAAGCCAAACACGACAATGCTTATACCAACGTAACCTTTAAAAGTTATATAATCGTTTAAAAATGTAACTGAGAAGATTGTAACGAAAACAGGAGCAAGTCCTCTAAATACAGGATAGGTTATTGTTATATCGCCACGATTATAAATATTTCCTAGAATTAGAAAGTATGAACTATGAAGAAGCAGTGATAAAATCAAAAAAATCCATGTTATTCCTTCTGGCAGAGGAACAAAAAATAATACAGGAAAAAAAATTATGCTTTGAATTAACATTTGTAAAGCTATTGCAACTTGAGAATTGTTAATTGATTTAATAATAATATTCCAGCTTGCATGAAGAAATGCAGCAAAAAGTATTAGTAAAAATATTGAAATATTACTCATAGGCAAAAAAAATGGGGATGAAATCATCCCCATAATTTATAATAAATTTGTTATTTAGTTTTTTGGCTCAGTTTTGCCATCATATCTTTTTTTCCATTCAGCAACTATACGATCTTTGTTTGCCGCTGCCCAAACAAAATCATTATCAATTAATTTTGCTTGCACTTCGTCATAAAAATCAGGAAGTTCTGGATCTTTAGTTACTTTAGAAGGATCAGCAATAATTGATTGTCTTTGCCCGAATAATTTCATTCCTTCTCCCAAAGTCCAATCCATTAATGTTTTTGCATCTTCAAGATTATCTGTTCCTTCCATTATAGCCACTACTTGCATTTCCCAACCAATTCCTTCTTCAGGAATAATCATATCAATTGGAGCACCAGCTTTAATAACTTTAATTGCTCTACCAGGCCATGAGATACCAATTGCAAATTCACCAGCCCCTGCTTGCTTACAAGGTTTAGAACCAGAGTGAGTATACACACCTATATTTTCATGTAGTGCATCCATATACTCCCACGCTTTATCTTCACCCCATATTTGCATCCAACTAGATGCATCCAAGAAACCAGTTCCAGAGGAAGCTGGATTTGGCATAGAAATATGACCTTTATAAATTGGATCAGTTAACTCTGCCCAAGTTGTTGGTTTAGGTAAACCAAGTTTTTCTGCCTCAATGCGGTTCCAGCAAATACAACCTGCCCAGCCATAATTTCCAACCCAAGTTACAGGTGCAGATTTATCAACATATCGTTGATCAATCGCATCCATACCTTTTGGAGTATATTCAACAAACATACCTTCTGCTTCCATATTTAAAGCAACAGTTGCAGCCATCTCAAATAAGAAATCAGCTTGTGGGTTATCTTTTTCTGCCATCATTTTTGCTGCCATTGTTCCAGTTGATTCACGAACAACGTTAACTTTTATATCGGGATGATCTTTTTGAAATTCATCCATGTAATATTTAAGATTATCTGCATCAGTACTAGAATATACTAAAAGCTCACCAGCATTAGCTAGATAGCTAAATGTAGATAAAGATATAAAAATTAAAACAGCACTTAGTGTGTTTAAAATTTTTTTTATTAAAAACATAAAATTACCTCCAAATTTAAATGTTATCTTTTATTTAAAAAATGTGATTAAATTTAAACATATATATGACCTATTTGTTAACAATTAATTACAAATTTTGATATTATTTTGAGTATAAGAAGATATAGTATTTTTCAATTTGGCCAAAAACTAATATATTTTACTAATACATTTGATTAACTAAAATTTATAAAATTTTATGACTGAACAAAAAAACAATACTTATCTTGCAGTTAATAATTTATCTAAATCTTTTGGTAATTTTGAAGCCATTAAAAATATAGGAATAGATATAAAAGAAGGTGAGTTTGTTTGTTTTCTTGGACCTTCTGGTTGCGGTAAAACAACTTTACTGCGATGTATAGCAGGATTGGAAACACAAACTTCTGGATCTGTTATTCAAAAAGATATTGATATTTCACATGAACCTCCATCCAATAGAGATTTTGGAATTGTCTTTCAGTCTTATGCATTATTTCCAAACCTTTCTGTTTTTTCTAACATTTCATATGGATTAATAAATAATAAATGGAAAAAAGATGACATCAAAAAAAGAGTAGATGAATTGCTTGATCTGGTTAATCTTACAGAGCATGCATCAAAGTATCCAAGTCAATTATCTGGTGGGGAACAACAACGAGTAGCTTTAGCTAGAGCTCTTGCTACATCACCTGGATTATTATTGCTTGATGAGCCTCTTTCCGCACTAGATGCAAAAGTAAGAGTTTTTCTAAGAAAACAAATAAGAGATTTGCAAAGAAAACTTGGAGTAACTACTATTATGGTTACTCATGACCAAGAGGAAGCCCAAACAATGGCGGATAGAATATTTGTTATGAATGAGGGTGAAATTATTCAGTCTGGAACACCTAGTGAAATTTATACAAAAGCTAATTCACCTTTTATTGCTTCTTTTATTGGAAGTATGAATTTTATACCTGCAACAATTGATAGTTCTAAAAAAGTGAAGTGTAACAATATTGAAATAAATTGTGATACAAGCTCTTTTACAGAAAATGATTCTGTGCAATTAGCTGTAAGACCTGAAGAAATTTATTTTAAACAAGAAAACCAAGATGATAATGTTATATCTGCTACAATAAAAGAAATAGAATTTTTGGGTTCTTTTCAACGAGTCTATTTTGAAGCAAAGAGTTTTAGTAATGAGTTGATCATAGTAGATGTCCCAAGTGCAAACGCTAGAAAAATTAAATTAATTATTGACGAAGAAATAAATTTGTATTTTTCCAAACAAGATGCACGAATTTATTCAACTTAAATTATGAATTTATTAAAGTTTGGCAATATTCGTAGAGGAAAAGACTCAAGTGATAGAGTTGGGCAATTTATGCTCATATCATATATCATTCTTTTTTTAATATTCTTAGTTTTACCCTTAGTAGCATTAATTTCAAAAAGTTTACAAAATAAAGAGGGTGAATTTATAGGTTTGGCAAACTATAATTTATATCTTCAAGAACCAGCATTATTTCAATCACTTTTTAATAGTTTGTTTGTTGCTATTAGCTCTACAATTATAGTTGTTATATTAGCCTTTTTATTTTCATATGCGCTTACGCGTACATGTATGCCTTTTAAGGGATTTTTTAAATTAATAGCTTTAATACCTTTATTAAGTCCTTCTATTCTAGCGGCTATTGCACTTGTGTATTGGTTTGGAAATCAAGGAGTTTTAAAAGAAGTTCTACTAGGGAAATCCATATATGGCCCAATTGGTATTATTATGGCTTCAGTCTATTGGACTTTTCCGCATGCTCTTATAATTTTAACCACTTCTTTATCCTTATCAGACTCGCGATTATATGAGGCAGCTGAAGTATTAAAAACTTCTAAACTTAGAGCATTTTTTACTATTACAATTCCTGGAGCAAGATATGGAATTATTAGTACTGCTTTTGTAATTTTTACCCAAGTGTTTACAGACTTTGGTGTTCCCAAAGTTATTGGAGGAAATTACAATGTGCTTGCTACAGATATTTATAAAGAAGTTGTTGGTATGCAGAATTTTCAAATGGGAGCTGTAATCTCAATGGTTTTATTAGTTCCTGCCATGATCGCTTTTTTTATTGATCGTTATTCAAGAAAAAAACAAATTTCTTTGCTTACTGCCAGGTCAGTTGTTTTTAAGCCAAAAAAACATTTTAAAGTTGATATGATTATGCTCGCCTTTTGTTCGGCGCTAGCATTAATCATTATATTGATGATTGGGATGGCACAATATGGTGCAATAGTAAAATTTTGGCCTTACAATTTAAATCTTACTTTAAAAAATTATAATTTTGAAGTTGCTGGACTTGGGTGGGATTCTTTTTATAATTCAGTCCGATTAGCTTTTTATGCAGCAGTATTTGGGACCATTATTATTTTTGTAGGCGCTTATTTAATTGAAAAATTAAGAATTAATGAAGGGACAAGAAATGTAGTACAATTTTTTGCTCTAATGCCCATGGCTGTACCTGGATTAGTATTAGGTCTAGCTTACATTTTTTTCTTTAACGCAAAAGACAATCCATTAAACTTTATTTATGCAACTATGATTATTTTAGTAGTTAATACTATTGTTCATTTTTATACAGTATCCCACTTAACAGCTGTAACAGCTTTAAAACAAATGGATAAAGAATTTGAATCTGTTTCCTTATCTTTAAAAATACCTATTTATAAAATGTTTTGGCGTGTTACCTTGCCCGTTTGTTTGCCTCCTATCTTTGATGTTTCTATTTATTTATTTGTTAATGCTATGACAACAGTTTCGGGTGTAATCTTTCTTTACTCTTATGATACTACCTTAGCGTCAGTCTCAGCTATTCATTTGGATGAACAGGGTGAAGTTGCTAAAGCGGCAGCTATGGCCATGTTAATCGTATATGTTTCTATTGCTGTGCGATTAACGCATACAATTATTACAAAAAAAATATTGAGAAAAACTCAGGCCTGGCGCTATAATATTATTGATACAAGTTAATAGGTAAAATGGAATAATCCAATCATGGCAATGCAATTAATTGATTATGTTCAACCAAAAGATGTAAAAGGAAAAATATTTTTAACCTGTTTTCCAGGAAGAAATGGAGAAAAAATTTCTTTTGAGGAAAATATTTTTTTAAAAGAACTAAATAATTTTTCCTCTCTAAATTCTAATACGGTCGTAACTTTGGTAGAGGATAATGAAATTGAAAAACTTTGTGATAAAAAGTTTTTTGTTCGAAAAATTTATTCTCATAATTTTAAATGGATACATATGCCAATTGTAGATTTAAAATCCCCTGATCATAAATTTATGGATAAATGGCAAACAACAAAAGTATTATTAAAAAATGATTTAATAGAAGGAAAGAATATTATTTTGCATTGTATGGGAGGCAAAGGACGTACAGGTACAATTGCCGCTATTCTCTTAATTGAGTTTGGGGAAAAACATGAAGAGGCTATAAAAATTGTTAGAGAAAAAAGAAAAGGCGCTATTGAAACAAAAGAACAAGAAGATTTTATTTTTTCTTATAGGCCTGTAGCTTAGTAATTTACGGTTAAATTAAAAATATTTTGTAACACAAATAAAATTATAAAAGATATTAATGCTGCAAGGATTGGCAACAAAACCCAACCCATAGAAATTTTCCTTGCAATTGTCCATTGTACTTCTTTTCCACCTTTTAATAATCCTATACCAATTACACCACCCACGACTGCTTGAGAGCTTGATACCGGAACAAGAGGAATTGAGGGTAAATTAATTGACTGAAGAAAATTACTAATACCTTGAGAGGCAAATAGAAATAAAACGATAGAATGAGCTAGTACAACGATAAAAGCGGCTACAGGTGACATCTTTAACAAATCATTTCCAACAGTAAACATTACTTTTTTAGAATAAGTAAAAACACCAACTGCTATAGCAATACCACCTAATAGAAAAAGTTGCTCTTTGGACGAGAAATTAAAATCATTTAAAATATTAATATCAGTAAAAGGTGAGATAGGGACAAAAACCCCCATTACATTAGCAATGTTATTAGCTCCTAGACTGTACGCTCCAAAAGCACCGGCTAATAAAAGAGCTGCTCTCGTATATGCGTCTAATCGCAGAATATGTAATTTTGCTTTTTGTAGAAAATTTTTTGTTATTACAAAAAAAAGCATTGAAAGCAAACCAGCAATAATAGGACATAAAACCCAAGTCCCTAAAATTGTAATTAAAACTTGAATATTGGTTGAAGATCCAGTGTACAAGTTCCATCCTATAATAGCGCCAACAATTGCCTGCGTTGTTGAAACAGGAAGACCAGATTTTGTCATTATATATACTGAGAGTCCCGCAGCAACACATGCAGCAAAAGCTCCAGGCAATGCATTGATTGATCCGAGCTTGCCCAGTGTTTCGGTTGTTCCAGATCCACTAATAATAGCTCCTAAGATTACAAATATACTACAAACAATTGCAGCAGTTTTAAATTGTACCATGCGCGTGCCAACCGCAGTTCCAAAAACATTAGCTGCATCATTGGCTCCTAAAGACCATCCTAGAAATAATCCTCCTAAGAGAAAAATAATAATTGTTAATTCCATAAATTAATTAAACTGATCTTTTGATAGCGTAGATCTGAATTTCATCTGAAATATCTTCTGCTTGATCACAAATACGATCAATTTTTTCAACAAAATAACGTAGATGCATTTTTTGATCCAAAGAAAGATTAGAATCAAAAATTTTTCTCGCCAAAGAACTAAATTTTATATCAGATTCTTTTTCATAAAATGTCACTTTGTGTGCATTGTCTCTAACAGATTTAATATCTCTAAAAAACGATCTTACTGTTAAACATAGTGCCTCTACACAATTTACTACAGTCTCTGTTAAATCAATTAAATCGTCATGAAACTCTTTTGGAAAATTTGGTTTTTGAATAGAGAAATGATAACAATTACCTTGATACATTCCAATAACTTCATCAAGATGTTCAAGAACTCTTAATACATCACTTCGAGCATCGGGAATTAATGTTTCTTCATATAAGGTGTGTTCCACTTCTTTGGTTATTTTATCAGCCTTACTTTCCATTAATTTAACTTGTTCGACCATTTCATCGAATTTGCCATTGGCAGAACTAGATAAATATGTTGGAATAATAGACTTAAATACCAAGCCTACTTCAGAGAGAATATCAACAAATTCGTCTATTTCTCTCTCTAATTTTTTGGTTTCACCAAATAAAGATGTACTTTTTAATCCAAACATTTGGTGCTTATAGAACTTTTATTAAAAAAATAAAGCTATGTTACATTTTTGTTACAAACTCGTAGTTTTTCAAATTTTAGCAATGTATAAAATATAAAGTTTTATCACTTTATATTAGGGAGAAAAAATGAGTTCTATGTCGTTAAATCAGCTAAAGTGGTTTAGCACTGTCTTAGTTTTATTTGGTATTTTATTAACGAATTTAAATTATTATCCTTTAAATATATTTAGTCATGGCCTTGGAGCAGTAGGATGGTGCATGGCTGGATTTATAGCAAAGGACAAGGCACTGCTAACAAATTTTGGATTACAAATTCCTCTTTTTATAATTGGGTATTTTAACTATTTTCTTATTTAATATTTAAATAGTCATAATAAAACAATTTGTATAAAAGAGCTTTATCTAAGAAATTTCTATGGAAAAATTGTGGTATAAAAAAAAATCTCGCCTACATGGATCAGGATTATTTGCTCTCAGTAATATTAAAAAAGGTGAACAAGTAATTGAATATATAGGTGACAAAGTAACTAAAAAAGAAGGCGATAAAAGAGCTGATAAACAAATAAAAAAAGCTGAAAAAAATAAAAAAAATGGAATGGTCTATGTTTTTGAGCTCAATAAAAAATATGACATTGATGGAGGAGTACCTCGAAATTATGCACGTTTTATCAATCACTCTTGTGATCCAAATTGTGAAGTAGAAATAACCAATAATCATATTTGGATATCATCAATTAAAAGAATTAAAAAAGACGCAGAATTAACATATAATTATGGCTATCCCTTTGATAGTGATTTTGAAGATCATATTTGTAAATGTGGATCTAAAAAATGTGTAGGGTATATTTTGAGTGATGATGACTGGCCTAAATTAAAAAAAGAATTAAAAAAGAAAAAAAAATAATTTTTTAAAATCCATTTGGAATGAAAATGTAATGAATGGATAAAACAATTCCAACCGATACAGATAATCCAAAAATCATTTTTAAAAAATCTTTTCCAATTAATGGAAAAACATAACGAAGTTTATAATTTTTATTCATGGTCGCTATTGCTAATTCTCTACCGCACAGTAATCCAACAAAAACCCAAGTAGTTGACATCGGAATGTCATTATACTGTTTAAAATAGAGAAGTATTATTGCATATATAAAATCAATAATAGTTGCAGACCTAGTATATCGGGTTCCTGTTTTTGAGTAGACTATTTTTTGAATACGCCCCCCTCTATCCCAAAAAATATAAAACAGAAGTACACTCAATAAAATAATGCAGACGATTAATAAATTTACAGGTAATTGACGTGGAAGAAAAACAGCAATATTAGCAACATCATGACTAAGCCATGTGTACCATAGAAATCCAGTTGTACACCACTGTCCAATCACCCAAGCTCTTCGGTGATTATCTTTTACTTTATCAAATTTTTCATTAATAAAATAACTAACTGCTAACCAAACAATATAAGCAACCATAGCAGCTAAACCATAGCCAACAACTGATTTCATTAAAACTTTTTCAAGAACAACAGTTGAGGCAAAAGCAGATAGGACTAGAAAAGTTGTGGAGACAGGAATTCCAACTCTTGTAAGTATAACAAGTATTAATGGAGCAGCAGCATGGTACCATTGAATTGTTTGAAAAGGAATTTTATTGAGACGTCCAAAAGTAATATCACCATCATTAACACTCCACCCATAAATTAAGGTAAAGGCAAGTACTGTAGAGGCTGCGGTAGCTAACCAATACCATTTGAAGCGTTGGTTGGAAGCCATAAATGTACCAAGTGTTTGTACTGAGTCATTTGCAATAACTGAATATGCCGCTAGACTAAAGCCAATAATGGTATAAATTAATGTGAGGTCCATCATTTATCTAATAATCGTGAACTAATTGAATAAAAATAGATTCGTCTATTATTTTTTTGCATAATTAAGCCCTAAAATACATTTATACAAATCACTTATCACAATGTAAAATTGTCTTATGCAGGGATTTTTCAGATCTTTTTTTACTGTTAGTTTTTATACTTTTCTAAGTCGTATATTGGGTTTTGTCAGAGACATATTAATAGCGAGATTCCTTGGATCCACCGTAACATCTGATGCCTTCTTTGTTGCCTTTAGAATTCCCAATTTCTTTAGACGTGTTTTAGCAGAAGGTGCCTATAGCGCCGCACTAATCCCAGTTTTTTCAGGCGTTGTTATTGATTCCAAAAATGATCATGAAGCTGCAGACTTTGTGGAAAATACAATGTCATTGTTACTATTTGTTACGGTAATTTTAACCTTCATTTTCTTTTTTGGCATGCCGTATATTATTCAAGTTTTAGCTCCTGGATTTTCGGCAAACAAAGAAGCATTTGATTTAGCTGTTCATTTTGGAAAAATTATTTTTCCGTATTTAATTTTTATTTCCCTCGTTGCCCATTTTGCCTCTATTAATAATGTTCACGGAAAATTTGTAGCAGGTGCTTTTGCTCCCGCTATTTTAAATATTAGTCTTATTCTTTCTCTTTTTATTTTAACTCCTCAACTCTCTACAGCTGGTCATGCTTTATCATATGGTGTTTTGATTGGAGGGTTATTCCAATTTATTTATTTATATAAAGCGGTATTAAAATTTTATCGTCCTCGTATTCGTATCCCGCACTTTGATAAAAAATTAAAAAAATTTTTACGTTTATTTTTTCCAGGATTAATTGGTTCAGGTGTCATACAATTAAATATTGTTATTGGAACAATTATAGCATCCTTTCTTCCAATAGGAGCCATTAGTCATATTTATTATGCAGACCGGTTAAATCAATTACCACTAGCCATTTTTGGTATTGCCATGGGCATTGTTCTTTTACCAAGTTTATCAAAGGCGATTAAACAAAATAACAAAGAGGAAATTACTACAACACAAAATAGATCCTTAGAATTTTGTTTGTTAATAGCCTTACCTTCAGCAGCTGGATTATATATTTTATCTTCTCCTATTATTTATATTTTATTTGAGCGAGGTGCTTTTTTGCCAGAGGATACTTTTTATACTGCTAAGGTGCTATCGATATTTGCCCTTGGGCTGCCTGCTTATATTTTAATTAAAGTGTTAGTTACTTGTTTTTTTGCAAGAGAAGACACCAAAACGCCTCTTTATATTTCAGTGATCAGTGTCATAATTAATATTGTTTTATCTCTCTTATTAATAGGAACAATGCGAGAAATGGGCATTGCTCTTGCAACAGCAATTAGCTCTTGGGTTAATGCTGTACTGCTTTTTTTCATCTTACGGATACAAAAAAATATTTTGTTAGATAGTCGATTCATCAATAGTAGTTTTAAGATTATTATTTCAGCTGTTGTGATGAGTGTTGGATGTTATTTTATTAATCAAATGATATTTTCCAATCTTCAAGACTTTAATTCATTATTACAAATAGTCAGTCTCATATTCGTTATTATATGTTGTAAAATAATTTATCTGGCTATGATTTTTATGTTAAAAGTACTCACAGTTCAGGAATTAAAAGGATATATACAAAATAAAGTATGACAAAAAATAGAATTTTATCAGGGGTTCAACCATCAGGCGATTTGCATCTTGGTAATTACTTGGGAGCAATTAAAAATTTTGTGTCTCTTCAAAAAGATTATGAATGTTTTTTTTGCGTTGTTGATTTACATGCAATCACGGTATGGCAAGATCCAAAAGAATTAGCTCAAAAAACAAGAGAAGTAACTGCAGCTTTTATAGCTAGCGGCATTGATCCTGATGAAAATATTTTATTTGCACAATCACAAGTGCCACAACATTCTCAATTAGCTTGGGTATTTAATTGTGTTGCTCGCATGGGGTGGTTAAATCGTATGACACAGTTTAAGGACAAAGCGGGAAAAGACAGAGAAAATGTTTCAGTAGGTTTATTTTCTTATCCCAATTTAATGGCAGCCGATATATTAATTTATTTAGCAACACATGTTCCTGTGGGCGAAGATCAGAAACAACATTTAGAGTTAACACGTGATATTGCACAAAAATTTAATAATGATTTTTCAACTGACTTATTTCCTATTCCTGAGCCTTTAATCTTTGGTGAAGCAACTCGTGTTATGAGTTTAAGAGATGGAACAAAAAAAATGAGTAAATCCGATCCCTCTGATTATTCACGCATTATGTTGAGTGATAATATAGATTCAATTGTTCAAAAAATTAAAAAAGCTAAAACTGACCCTCATCCGCTTCCAGCAACAAAAGAAGAGGCAGAGAAAAGACCTGAGGCTTTAAATCTAATTACTATATTTGCGGCTCTAAGTGATCAGTCTACAGATAAAGTTTTAGAACAATATTCTGGAAAAGAGTTTTCTCTTTTTAAGAAAGATCTTGCTGATTTAGCTGCTGAAAAATTACAACCTATTTCTAAAGAAGTGACAAAATTAATGAGTGATCAAGACTATTTGGATCAAATTATGAAAACAGGTAAAGACAAAGCTATAGCAGTTGCGGAACCAGTATTGACTAAAGTTTATGATATTGTGGGTTTTGCCAACACATAATCCCTGAATTTCCCCTAAAAATACACAAAATGTCCAATTTTTTTCATACGAAAGACATATTAATCACTATATAATAAGTGCATGTTTATACAAACGGAACAAACACCTAATCCAGAAACACTGAAGTTCTTACCCGGTCGTGTTGTTATGACAGAAGGGACGGCTTTTTTTCAGAATATTGAAGAAGCTTCTAACTCTCCTTTTGCTAAAAGATTGTTTAATGTTGATGATATAAAAGGGGTATTTTTTGGAAGTGATTTTATTACCATTACTAAATCTGAAAATACTACTTGGGAAATTTTAAAACCAATTGCTCTTGGTGCAATTATGGATCACTATAATTCTGATGATGAAACTTTAATTCCTGAAGAAAAAACTAAGGGTAAAGAATCTTTAAAATCAGATTCTTCAGATTCTGATATTGTTAAACAAATAAAAGAATTACTTGATACAAGAGTTCGACCGGCCGTAGCAATGGATGGCGGTGATATTGTATATCAAAATTTTGAAGACGGTATAGTATATTTACATATGCAAGGAGCATGCTCAGGGTGCCCTAGTTCTACAGCAACTTTAAAAATGGGTATTGAAAATATGTTAAAACATTATGTGCCTGAAGTAAAAGAGGTGAGACCAATAGATGTATAAGAACTTTGAGGAATATCAAAAAAGATATTTTGAAAAATATTATAAACAAGTTTCAAAAATTGAGACTAATAAAAAATATTCCTTTTCTCTTTTTGCTAAACAATTTTCTTTCTTAAGTTTTGTAATAGTTTTTTCTTATTTTGTTTTATTTTATAATGCGAATGTAAATTCTAAATATAATTCAGAAGAAGTTAATATGATGTATTCACAAAAATTTATTGATAATGATGATATTTATTATAATTCTATACATTTAAATAAAATCTCTTTACCAAAAAAAATAAAAATAGATCCGTATCTATCTACTGAAAATCATAAAATAAACTTATCTTCTTTGAATGCGACTTTACCTAAAAATTCACTTCCTTTAGATTGGCAAAAAGGCTTTTCATTAAAAAAAGTTGAATTTATAGAAACTTTATTACCTCTAATAGCCTATCAAAATCAGCAAATACTTGTTGAGAGAGAAAGATTATTTAAAATTCAAAATTACCTATTAGATAACAAAACTCTTAATCAAAATGACCTAGAATATCTCTTTGCTATAGCTGATAAATATTTAATAGAGACAAATAATAAACATAAAATAGATATTGTTGATAAATTACTTCTATCTGTAAATATTATTCCTACATCTATAGTGCTTGCGCAAGCTGCTACTGAAAGTGGCTGGGGTACTTCAAGATTTGCTAAAGAATATAATGCTTTATTTGGCCAATATACTTACAATGAAAAAAAAGGAGTTATTCCTTATGAAAGAGAAATTGGCAAAAAACATTTAATTAAGCATTTTTCATCATTAGATAAGAGTGTCGAATCATATTTTAAAAATATTAATACGCATTATGCTTATGAAAAATTTAGAATCATAAGAAATGCGATGAATGAAGACAATTTAGATATAAAATTATTAACCAATGCGCTTGATGTTTATGCAGAAGATAAATCGTATGTTGATACTATTAATTCTATTATAGATTCTAATGAATTTACTCAGTTTGACTTAAGATCTTATATCTTTGCCAGTTCCTAAAATATTATAGATAAAATTGGTGTCCAAACCATCTCCAATTATTATTTTTATCTTTAGCTGTACAATTTAATCGCGACCGACCAATCGTTAGTTTTCTTTTTAATCTAATTTCTATTCTTTCATTAAATTTAAAGATTTCACTTTCTACTTGCCCTTTACTATCAAAAACAAAACAATCTATTGAGGGTGCTAGTTTTTGATCTAATAAAGAGAATCCAATAAATGGTGGATTTTCTTTAATCGATGGATTGGAAGGAATAAAATCATATATACCCAGCCCTTTTGTATTTGCTGCAAATTTGACTCTATCAATTTCCCCATATCTTTCATTTAAAGAGAATCTAGGAAGGTAATATAAATTTGAAGTATCATTTATGACACCTGAATGTTGTCCAAAGGCAACTTTATACTTATATTCTTTTAATATATTAATAATTTTTTCATCAGCTTCACCATAGGGATAAGCAAATAAAGATGGAATTTTTCCTATTTCTTTTAAAAAAATTTTATTCGATTTTTCTATTTCATTTTTAATTTCTTCCATAGATAGATTAGGCATATGTTCATGACTATGAGAATGTCCTCCAATAGTCACTCCTTCTTCTATTAATTTTCTAATTTGATTCCAACTTAGATAATTTTTATTATTTTCAGCAATAGTTGAAGTATTAACAAATAGAGTTACTGGGAAATTTTTCTCTTTTAATTTTGGCCACGCATAAGTTAAAAAAGATTTATCAGCATCGTCTACAGTTAATCCTATAGTATTGTTTGGTAGATCTCCATCATTAATAATAGTATCTACAATATATTCTAGCGGTAAAACATTATATTTAGTTTTAGAAAATTCATTTAAATGTTCTTCGAATTGTTCTGGTCTAATATTAGTTGAGGGATATTTTGGTACATCAAATTTATGATACATAAAAACAACTGCAGAATTTTTTACATTATTCGCATGACTTATGTTAGAATAAGTTAGTATGATAAAAATTAACGTAATATAAAATTTTAGTATACTCATAATGATCTTGTTTCTTGATACAGTCTCTCCTTTACCAGAATTTTCTCTTATTGCAGATAACAAAATTATATTTTCTAAAAAGATAATTAATAATCAGCATGAAAAAATGAGTGACTACTTAATAAAAAGTTATACTGATCTTGAAAAAAAATTTTCTCTAGATCAAAAACTAGAAAACTTAATCATTAATATTGGCCCAGGATCGTATACTTCTTTAAGAATAGGCATAGCTTTTTTTTCAGGTTTAAGTCTTTCTTATCAAATTGATTTGAAGGGTATCCCATGTGTAGATTTTTATAAGTATTTAATATCTGCAGATGATTTACTATTTACAGGGATCTATATTAATTCTGCTAATAATCAAAAATTTATATGTATATATGATCAAAAAAAAGAATATTATAATATTCATAAAATTGAAAGTTTTAATGAAATAGAAAATTTTAAAATAAAAAAAGTTATTAGCAATACTGAATTGAATAAAAATAACTTAAATTTTTTTAAGAATATTCAATATCAAAGTATTAGTTTTAAAGAAATAATCATTAAAAACTTAAATGCTATAATGAAGTTAGAAAGCCCTAAAATAATTGAGCCTATATATATTTCAAATAACAAAATTTTAAATTAATCTTTTGTATAATATCAATAAATTATTACCAGTTGAATTTTCAAGTTGCTTTGATTTGATGAAATTAAATCAAAATGATTTAAAATATTTTAAATTTTTGGGTTGGAATAAAGAACAATTTGAAAAACAGTTTTTTAAAGATAATTTTTATGGTTTAGGCCTTTTTTTTGATAATAAACTTAAAGGTGAGATATTGTTAATTTATATTGATAATGAAAAAAGAAATCTTGGTTATGCTTCTAAATTATTATCTAATATTTATTTAGGCTTAAATCATAGAAATTTAAAAAAAATTTATTTAGAAGTAGCATCAAATAATTATAAAGCGATTAAACTATATACAAAAAATGGTTATAAAAAAAAAGGCACAAGAAAAAAATACTATAATTTTACAAATGAAAAAATTGATGCCCTTCTTTACGAAAAAACTATAAATGACACAATTAAATCAGAAAAAAATTTTTATTAAATCTTATGGTTGCCAAATGAATGTATATGATTCTAATAGAATAAAAGATTTATTTGAACCCAAGGGATACTCTCAAACTTCTAAAGTTGAAGAAGCCGACTTAGTAGTTCTTAATACTTGTCATATAAGAGAAAAAGCAGCAGAAAAAGTTTACTCTGATATTGGACGAATAGAAAAAGCATTTTCTAAAAATAAAAAACACGATTATAAATTAGTAGTTGCAGGATGCGTAGCTCAAGCAGAAGGAATTGAAATAAAAAATAGGGCTCCGCGAGTAGATTATATAGTTGGTCCTCAATCATATCAAAACTTACCTGAAATGATTAACAAAAATAAAGAATTCATAAGTGATGACTTTCTTCAAAACGAAAAGTTTAAAAGCCTTATTTTTAAGTCTTCAAATATAGTTTCAGAATTTATTTCTATTCAAGAAGGGTGTGACAAATTTTGCTCATTTTGTGTAGTGCCATATACAAGAGGTTCTGAATTTTCTAGACCCGTAAAAGAAATTAAAGATGAAATAAAGCAATATATTGATCACGGTATTCAGGAAGTAGTCTTACTTGGTCAAAATGTAAATGCTTACCATGGTCAAAATAATAATAAGGATGTTGATCTTGCCTATTTACTAGAAGCAATTAGCGAGTTTGAACAAATCAAAAGGATTCGATATATGACATCACATCCTAATGATATGAGCGATTCATTAATTAATGCTCATGTTAACAATAAAAAATTGATGCCATTTATTCATCTTCCTATTCAATCCGGATCAGATAATATCTTAAAGAAAATGAACAGAAAACATACCAGAAATAAATATTTAGAAATTGTTAATAAACTTAAGTCTAAAAGACCTGATATAGCTATGTCTTCAGATTTTATAGTGGGTTTTCCAGGTGAAACTGATGATGATTTTGATTTAACAATGAATCTTATAGAGGAAGTAAAATTTTCAATTGCTTATTCATTTATGTTTAGCCCTAGACCAGGGACACCTGCACACAAATTAGAAGATATTAATAAGAATATAAAAAAAGCAAGGTTAAGTGCATTGCAATCATTATTAAAAGAACAACAAAAAAATTTTAATATGTCATTTGTTGGAAAAGAATTAGAGGTATTATTTGATAGAAAAGGAAGAAATCAAAACCAATATATTGGTAGATCAATATATAATCAAAGTGTCTTTATTACTTCAAAAGAAAACTTAATAGGTAAAATTTTACAAGTTCCGATTATTAGATCTACTGATTTTGCTTTAGAGGCAAAAAAACAATGAACTCATATTCAGATTTTCTACATATTGAATTTGATGATAATAATATACTTAGTAGTCTTTTTGGAATTGATGATGCAAATTTACGATTGATAGAGAAATTTAATAAAGTAAAAATAGATTACCGTGGTAACCAGGTTAAAATAGCTGGAAATAAAGTATCTATTGAAA
>CACJSL010000002.1 GCA_902596065.1 uncultured Alphaproteobacteria bacterium
ATCCATAATTATTTAAAATTTCTAGCAACTATAAAAATTTCACTTGATTCTTTTCTTGATGATTGAGGTTTAAAGTAATCAATATTTTCAAATAATATTTTTAATTTTTTAATAATTTCTTTTTCTTCTTCTCCTTTCCAAATTTTACAAATGAATGAACCCTTAGGTTTTAATAATATCTCTAATTTATCTATTATTTCATAAATTAATTGACTTATTCTTAAATGATCAGTTGATTGATGACCAGTTGTATTTGGAGCGATATCAGATAATACTAAGTCATAGTCTTCATTAAGTATATCAAAATTAAAAGTAAGAAAATTTTCTTTAAAAAATTGTATATTTTTATGTTTTATTTTTAAATCTAGTAAATCAATACTTGTTATTTTAATATTTTTATTTGAATTAAGAATTACTTGTGTCCATCCTCCTGGAGATGAACCGAATTCAAATATATTTCTTGAATGTTTGATCAAATTAAATTTTTTTTCAATTTCTTCTAATTTGAAAGCCGCCCTACTAATGTAACCTATTTGTTTAGCTTTTTTTACAAACTGATCATTTTTTTGTCTTAAAATCCATGTTTTTGATTTCATAATTAACGATAAAAAAAATAACAAAAAATTGTTTTTTAATAACTTTAATATATATAGCTTTTATCAAAACTAAAATGAAAAGATCAATAATAGTCGCATTTCTCATTCTAGCCGGTGTAGTCGGATGGCTAGGGTCAGGGCAAATAACTAATGTAAATGCTCAAGATGAAGCAAATTCGAATACTACTGAAAATAAAGATACAAATTCTTATAAATCAGATGATAATTCTAATGAAAATGAAGAGCTGGTATTTTCAGTTGAAACTAAAGTTTTTAAAGCTAACTTAATTGATCAATCAATTGAATTACAAGGTCAAACTATACATAACAAAAAAATAGATGTTAAGTCTGAAACTTCTGGAAACATTAGTGAAATTAATTTTTCTAGAGGAGATAAAGTTAATAAAAACTTAAGTTTGGTTTTAATATCTATGGATGACAGAAAAGAAAAATTATTAAGTGCTCAAAAAGATTTAGAGAGACTATCAAAAGAATTAATATTAAATGAAAAAAATAGAGATAATTTATTGCGACAAAATATTGAAAAAATTAAATTGTATGAAATTGAATATGCATCTGCTAAACAACTAATAGATAAAGGTTTAAGCTCTAAATCTAAACTAAGCCTTGCTTCTTTTAATTTAGCTAATGCTGAAGCAGATAGAGAAGATATAAAAATTAAATTTGAATCAACTTTGGCTAATTTAGAAGCTCAAATTACCAATGTAAAATCTTTACTAAAAAATATTAAACTTGATATAGCAAAAACTAATATATCAGCCCCATTTGATGGAATTATTTCTGAAAAAATGGTAGAGGAAACTGAATTTATTTCAGTAGGCACTCCCCTATTTACTATAATTGACTTAGATCCAATTAAAATTGAAGGTTACTTATCGGAATTTGATGTTAATAAAGTTAGCGTAGGAACAAATGCAATAATTGAAGATAGCAATGGTATAAAAAAAAATGGCACAATAACTTTTATTTCTCCATCTGCTGAAATAAGTACTAGAACATTTGAAATTACTATTGAAGCTAACAATAAAGATTTAACTTATAAAAGTGGTATTACAACTAAGATAATTATTAAAGGATCAGAGCTTAAAGCTCATAAAATACCACCTTCAATTTTGACTTTATTGGATGATGGAACTGTAGGTGTAAAAGCAGTTAATAAAGAAAATAATGTTGTTTTTTATCCTACTAAAACTATTAAAGATACAATCGATGGAATGTGGGTTTCAGGACTACCTGAATCAGTAAATCTAATTATCAGCGGACAAGAATACATAAGTATTGGTGAAAAAATAAACTAAAATATTAATGAACATTATAGACTACGCAATAAATCATTCTCGAGTTTTTATGGGAGTGCTTTTTTTTATACTTATTTCTGGAGCCTCTACTTATATATCAATGCCTAAAGAATCATCTCCAGATGTAAGCATTCCTATAGTTTATATATCACTTCATCAGAATGGAATTTCGCCAGAAGATTCAGAAAGACTCTTAGTTAAACCAATAGAAGATGAAGTTAAAACAGTAGAAGGTGTTAAAGAAGTAAGATCTACTGCTTATTCAGGTGGAGGGAATGTACTGTTAGAATTTGATGCTGGTTTTGACTCTGATCAAGCAATGGTTGATATTAGGGAAAAAGTTGATAGAGCAAAAGGCGACCTACCCAATGAAGCTGATGAACCAACAGTCAATGAAGTAAACATAAGCACCTTTCCTATAATATCAATTTCTTTAAGTGGTGAGGTTCCAAACAGAACATTACAAGATTTAGCTGAAACCTTACAAGATGATATTGAAACTATTCCCAGTGTGCTTGAAGCTAAAATTGGAGGGAAAAGAAATGAACAAGTTGATATTTTAATTAATCCAACTGCAGTAGAGAGTTACGGTATAAATTTAGAAAGTTTAATTGATATTGTAAGACAAAATAACAAAATGGTATCTGCTGGTGGTCAAGATACTGGAGATGGAAGCTTTGATATCAAAGTTCCAGGTTTGTATGAAACAATTGAAGATGTTTTAAATACACCTGTTAAAACAGATGGTGATTCTGTCATTACTTTTAGAGATATTGCTCAAGTAAAAAGAACTTTTGAAGATAGGCAATCTTTTGCAAATGTTAACGGATCAAATTCAGTTACTATTGATGTTTCAAAACGAATTGGAGAAAACATTATAAATACGATTAAAGAAGTTAAAAAAGTAACAAATAAAACTTCAGAAGATTTTCCAGAAAATGTTGATATTTCATTTGGTAGTGATCAGTCAAAAGGTATTAAGACAATGCTTAATAGTCTACAGAATAATGTAATTGCTGCGATTATTCTTGTTTTAATAATAATACTAGGAGCTTTGGGGATTAGATCAGGATTACTTGTAGGTGTATCTATTCCTGGCTCTTTTCTATCAGGATTACTAGCATTATCGATAATGGGTTTTACAATAAATATTGTAGTTTTATTTGCATTAATTTTATCAGTTGGTCTTTTGGTTGATGGTGCAATTGTAGTCGTTGAATATGCTGATAGAAAAATTAAAGAAGGTCTAAGTGTAAAAGAAGCATTTGCTAATGCTTCAAAAAAAATGTCTTTACCAATAATATCTTCAACAGCAACAACTCTAGCAGCCTTTCTTCCATTGATATTTTGGCCAGGTATTGCTGGTGAATTTATGAAATATTTACCTATTACTCTAATTTGTGTTCTTATATCTTCATTATTTATGGCTTTATTATTTGTTCCAGTTTTAGGTTCAATACTTAATACAGTATCAAGAATTATACTTCAGTTAATTATTCCTTTATTATTATCATTAATCTTTTTTAATATTTTAACTTTTATATTTGGAATGTTAGAATTAAGCAGTTACAATTTCATTCTAACTATTTTAAAATATTTATTAAGTTTATCTTTGTTTATTTTTATATTTATTAAAATAATCCCTAGAGTTTATAAAATTACGGAAAGTGTTAATTCAACTGATAAGAATATATCTTTAAATGCAAAAATCTTATCATCAGAATCTAATGAACCAATACTAAATGTTACTGGTTTTGTAGGTTTGTATGCTAAAATATTAAATTTTTTACTTAATCATCCTTCAAAGGTTATTATTAGTGCTATAATAATTTTAATAGCTGTAAATTATACGTATACCAAAGTTGGAGAAGGAGTTGAATTTTTTCCAGATGTTGAGCCAGATCTTGCAAAGATTGTAGTTTATGCAAGAGGCAATCTTTCTGTTGAAGAAAAGAGGGACTATGTGTCTAGGGTAGAGAACATTATTTTAAAAATCCAATCTAAAAACCAAGAATTTAAAAATATTTATTCTTTAAGTGGAAATGTTAGTGAGCAATCTGAATCATCTGAAGATTTTATTGGATCTATTAGTTTAGAATATAATGATTGGGATAAAAGAAGAAAATCAAAAGTTATTCTTGCTGAAATTTTAAATAAAGCAAAATCTATTAATGGTATAAAAGTAGAATCTAGAGAACAGCAAGGTGGGCCTGGAGAAGGAAAACCGATTAATATTAAATTAACTAGTGATAGTAAAAAACTATTAATATCTGAAGGAATCAAACTAAAAAAGTTTATAGATAATTATCCTAAATTAATGAATATTGAGGATAATTTACCTGCTCCAGGAATTGAATGGGAAATAAATGTAGATAGAAAGCAAGCTTCTAAATTTGGAGCTAATATTACATCAATAGGAAATGTAATAAAACTTGCAACAAATGGATTAAAACTTGGAGAATATAGACCAGATGATAGTAATGAAAGTATCCCTTTATTTTTAAGATATCCAAATGAAGGTAGAACGCTAGATAGAATAGATAATTTAAGAGTTTCTACATCCAGTGGTTTAGTTCCAATATCTAATTTTGTTGATATTGAACCAAATAATAGAACTGGGAATATTATCAGAGTGAATTCAAAAAATGCTATAAATATCCAAGCAGATGTAGAACCTGGCGTTTACCCAGATGGAAAAGTTAAAGAACTAGAATACGTTTTGGGAATTTCAGATAATGCACCATCTTGGAGAGGAAGAACATTAGATTTACCTAGATATGAATTAGATAATAAAGTTAAAGTTGAATTAATTGGAGAAAACGAAGATCAAAAACAAGCTCAACAATTTTTAACTAAAGCCTTTGGAGTTGCATTATTTTTAATGCTTATGATATTGCTTTTACAATTTAATAGCTTTTATAGTAGTTTATTAATTCTTTTTGCAGTTTTAATGTCTACAGCTGGTGTTTTTATAGGGCTAATGGTAACTGCACAACCTTTTGGTATTGTTATGTCAGGTGTAGGAGTTATTGCTCTTGCAGGTATTGTTGTTAATAATAATATAATATTAATAGATACCTTTGATTTTTTAAAAACAAAAAATTCCAATATAAGAGAAACAATCATTAAAACTGGGGCACAAAGACTTAGACCTGTTTTACTTACAACTACTACCACAGTTCTTGGTCTACTCCCTATGGTTACAATGACAAATGTAGATTTTATTACTAGAGAAATTACAAGGGGTTCACCAGATACGCAATGGTGGGTACAATTATCAACAGCTATTGTTTTTGGTTTAATTTTTGCTACTCTCTTAACTCTAATAGTTACACCTTCAGCTTTGATGCTAAGAGAAAACGTTAAGAATTGGTATAATAAAAAAATTAGTTCTTAATCAATCTATCTACTATTAATAACAGTATACAATATTGATATAATATAAGTAAAAGCTAAAATAATTAAAGTTAACCATAAATTTGAAATTAGACCAATACATATTAAAACAATCAATAAAACAATCCATGGGGCAATTTTTTTTGAAAAATTAATACTCTTAAGAGATATAGTAGGTATTTTACTAATCATTAAAAAGCCAATAATTGCTAAATTAAAAAAATTTAAATAAGAATTTTTTATTATGGACAAATCAAATTCAAAATAAATAAAAAGTGGGAGTAAAGTTAACCCTGCTGCAGCTGGAGAAGGAATACCAGTGAAATAAATAGTTGAATCAATAGGTTTATTTGTAAGATATATATCAGCTGTAAATCTTGCTAGTCGTAAAGCAGCACATGCAGCAAAAAACAATACGACACTCCATCCTAAGGAATTTAAAGAAGTAAGAGTCCAAAAATATATTAATATACTAGGTGCAACTCCAAAAGATATAAAATCACTTAATGAATCTAATTCTGCTCCAAAATTACTTCCACCTTTTAATTTTCTTGCAAACCAACCGTCAAAAAAATCAAAAATTGCAGCAAATATTATTAAATAAATAGAAATTTTCCAATCTTGTGACAAAGAAAATTTAATAGAAGTTAAGCCACAACACAATGAAAGTATAGTAATGGAATTAGGTATATATTTTGATAAATAACTAGAATTATTTTGCATAATTAAATTTTAATCGAACTGGATATATGTTGAATATTGTTTGGGTTAGCTAAAATACTTTCACCACCAATAACTGTTTGTCCCTCGGCAACTAAAGGTTTATATTTATTAGGAATAAATAAATCAACTCTACTACCAAACTTAATTATTCCAAATCTATGACCTTGATAAACATCTTGATTTTCTTTTATATTGCAAACTATTCTCCGAGCTATTAATCCGGCAATTTGAACAATTAATAATTCTTCATTATCACTATTTTTTAAAATTATTTCATTTCTTTCATTTTGATCACTTGATTTATCAAAAGAGGCATTAAAAAATTTTCCATTTATATAATTAACTTTCTTGATTGTTCCATTACAAGGTATTCTATTTACATGAACATTAAAAATACTTAAAAAAATACTTATTTTAATATATTTTGAATCTGAATTTATTATATCTGGTGCATCCACTTCACCAATAAAAGTAACCGTTCCATCTGCAGGCGATACTATTAACTCTTCGGCAGGTATAGACCTTATTGGATCTCGAAAAAAATAATAAATAAAAAAACTTAAAAAGAAAAAAATAAAACTAAGTATAATAAAAAAAGGAATAAAAATAATAGCTATAATTAAGGTAATAACTAAATACACCCATCCTTCATTATGAATTTTATATTGCATTTTCTAATTGATTTATATTTAAAAAGATACATACAGAATTATGAGAATAAAATCTTTAACAATTTATTGCTCTTCATCAAAAAATTTAGAATCAGATTTTTATAATTTAGCTAATGATTTAGGGGAATTTCTAGCGAACAAATCAATTAAAATAATATATGGTGGAGGCAATGTCGGTATGATGGGCGCTTTATCTAATTCTGCAATATCTGCAGGAGGTGAAGTTGAAGGTATAATTCCAGAATTTTTAATAAATATAGAAAATAAAAATGAAAAAATTACAAAAACTTTAATTGTAGACAATATGAGTGAAAGAAAAAAAAAATTATTTGAATTAGGTGATGCATTTCTTATTTTACCAGGTGGGTCTGGAACAATAGAAGAGGCTACAGAAGTTATATCTTGGAAGTTTTTAGAATTGCATAATAAAGATATTATAATTTTTAATTATAAAAATTACTGGGAACATTTAATTAACCTTTACAATCAATCTTTAGAAAAAAATTTTTCAAATAAAAATTTTCATGATATATGTTTATCTATAAATACGTTGAATGAATTTAAAAAAATATTTTAACTATGTCTAAAATAATCATAAAAAACCCTATTGTTGAAATGGATGGTGATGAAATGACAAGAGTTATATGGGAATTCATTAAAGATAAATTAATACTTCCTTATATTGATATTGATATAAAATATTATGATTTAGGTATAGAAAATCGCAATAAAAGTGATGATCAAGTTACAATAGATGCAGCTGAAGCCGTAAAGAAATTTGGTGTTGGTATTAAATGTGCTACTATTACCCCTGATGAAGATAGAGTAAATGAATTTAATTTAAAAAAAATGTGGCGTTCACCTAATGGGACAATAAGAAATATATTAGGTGGGACTATTTTTAGACAGCCAATTATATGTAAAAATGTTCCTAGAATTGTAACTAACTGGAACAAGCCAATAGTTGTTGCTAGGCATGCTTTTGGAGATCAATATAGAGCAACAGATACTTTAATAAAAAAACCTGGAAAATTAAAAATGGTTTTTGAACCAACTGATGGAAGTGATGGTTTTATAAAAGACGTATATGAGTTTGAAAAAGAAGGAATAGCTCTTTCAATGTATAATCTTGATCAATCAATTATTGATTTTGCTAGAGCTTGTTTTACTTATGGACTAAATTTGGGATGGCCTGTTTACCTATCTACAAAAAATACAATTTTAAAAGTTTATGATGGAAGATTTAAAGATATATTTGAAAATATTTTTCAAAATGAGTTTGCTCAAAAATTTAAGCAAAAAAATATAGTTTATGAACATAGATTAATAGATGATATGGTTGCTACCGCCCTTAAATGGGAAGGAAATTTTATTTGGGCTTGCAAAAACTATGATGGTGACGTCCAATCAGACTCTGTTGCTCAAGGATATGGTTCACTTGGGCTAATGACAAGTGTACTTATGACACCTGATGGTAAAACAGTAGAAGCAGAAGCTGCGCATGGAACAGTAACAAGGCATTATAGAAATCACCAAAAAGGTTTAGAAACATCAACAAATCCAATAGCTTCGATATTTGCATGGTCAAGAGGACTTTATTTTAGAGGGAAGTTTGATAAGAATGATAATTTGATACAATTCACCAAAAAACTTGAAGAAACTTGTATTGAAACTGTCGAGTCCGGAAAAATGACAAAAGACCTAGCGATTTTAATTAATTTAGATCAAAATTGGTTAAACACTCAAGATTTTCTTAAAACTTTAAAAGAAAATTTAGAAAATAAATTAAAATTCTAGATTCTTTTTTATTTTAGTAATAGCCCTATTAATATGATCTAAACTTAAACCACCAGCTTGTGCAAGATCTTTACGTCCTCCACCACCCTTTCCTCCTAAAATTATTGAGACATCTTGAATAACTTGAGAAGAGTCAAAGTTATTTGTTAAATCATTAGTAGCACCGAGGACAATCGATAATTTATTATCATTTTTTGATATTATAAGAGAAACACACTTGTGTTTATATTTATTTTTTTGATCATCAACAAATTGTTTTAATAATTTAGGAGGATAATCATCTGTTATCAAATAAATAAATTCAATATCATTGACTTTTTCATTAACAATATTTTGTGATATTTTTTCTTTATTTTGATTTTGTTTTTTTAAATCTAAATCTTTCCTTAATTCTCTTATAGAAACAGATAGATCTTCATTATTATTATAATTATAAGAAAAATTTTTATCAAATTTTTTTATTTCTTCTATAATTTCTTTTATCTTTATTTGATTTTCTTCTTTTTTTTGTTTTATTATCTTTATTTGTTCATCTTTATATTGATCTACAGTAATATTACTTAAGGCTTCTATCCTTCTTATGCCAGAAGCTACACTTGATTGGTTAATTATTTTAAAATCAATTATATCTCCAGTTTTATCAACGTGAGTACCTCCACAAAGTTCTTTTGAAAATATCTGATTATTTTCTCTAGTACCCATTGAAATGACTCTGACCTCATCACCATATTTTTCACCAAATAATGCAATAGCTCCTTCATCAATTGCTTTTTGATGATCTATAGTTTTCGTATCTACTAATGTATTTGCTTCAATTTCTTTTTTTACATAATTTTCAATTTTAACAATATTTTCTAGGCTTATTGGTTCATTATGACTAAAATCAAATCTAAGTTTTTCATTATTAACTAATGAACCTTTTTGAGAAACATGTTTACCTAGTATTTGTCTCAAAGAAGAATGTAATAAATGAGTAGATGAATGATTAGATTTTATTAATTCACGTTTTTTTATATCAATAATTGCATTTACATTATTGCCTTTATTAAAATTACCAATTGTAACTTTACCGTGATGTAAATAAAAAGACCCAAATAATTTTGTTGTGTCAAATACTTCAAAAACACTATTATCAAAAATAATTTTTCCACTATCCCCTATTTGTCCACCACTTTCAGCATAAAAAGGAGTTTGATTTAAAATGATAATCCCTTCTTCTTCTTCTAATAGATAATCAATTTCACTATCTTTTTTAATTATAGAAATAATTTCACTTTCAGACTCTGTTTGATCGTAACCTAAAAATTCAGTAGAATTTAAATGTTCAGTAATTTGAAACCATTTTTTTTGATCTTCTTGATCACCTATGCCTTTCCAGTTTTTTCTAGCTCTATCTTTTTGTTCTTTCATTTTCATATTGAAAGATTCGATATCTACTTCAATTTTTTTTGATTTTAGATAGTCTTGAGTTAAATCTAAAGGAAAACCATAAGTATCATATAATTTAAATGCAATTTCTCCATCAATTTTTTTTGGAGATAATAAAATAACTTCCTCTAAAAGTTTTAAGCCTTTTTCTACAGTTTCTTTAAATTTAGTTTCTTCATTTATAAAAGTATTAATTATTAAATCTTCAGCTCTTTTTAATTCAGGATACGAATCTTTAAAAATATTAAGCAAAGTAGGAAAAACTTTATCAAAAACTGTATCTTTATTTCCTAAAGTATGAGCATGTCTCATCCCTCTTCTCATAATTCTTCTTAAAACATAACCTCTTCCTTCATTAGATGGTGTAACACCATCTGCGATTAAAAAAGATGATGATCTTAAATGATCTGCTATAACTCTATGGCTAGGACTATTAGATTGACTATCATCATTTAATAAATCAATAGACTTATTAATTAATGGAATGAAAAGATCTGTATCATAATTATCATTTGTACCATTTAATAAAGCAGATATTCTTTCTAAACCCATACCAGTATCAATAGATGGTTTAGGGAGATTAATTCTTTCTGCAGATGTTACTTGTTCAAATTGCATAAAAACTAAATTCCAAATTTCTATAAATCTATCACCATCTTCATCTTTACTACCTGGAGGGCCGCCTGGATATTTATCTCCATGGTCATAAAAAATTTCTGAACAAGGTCCACAAGGTCCAGTATCACCCATTGACCAAAAATTATCAGAAGTACTAATTTTAATAATTTTATCGTCACTTAAACCTGCTATTTTTTTCCAATAATTGTAAGCTTCTTCATCTTCGTTATAAACAGTAACAATTAATCTCTCTTTATTAATGCCAAATTCTTTAGTTATTAAATTCCATGCAAATTCTATTGCATTATCTTTGAAATAATCACCAAAAGAAAAATTACCAAGCATTTCAAAAAATGTATGGTGTCTAGCAGTATAGCCTACATTTTCTAAATCATTATGCTTACCACCAGCTCTTACACATTTTTGTGATGTAACAGCTCTGTTATATTCTCTTTTCTCTTTTCCTGTAAATATGTTCTTGAATTGAACCATGCCTGAATTTGCAAACATTAAAGTAGGATCATTATGTGGAATTAATGGACTGGAATGAACTATTTCATGTCCATTTTTACTAAAATACTCCAAAAATGTTGATCTAATTTTACTGGAATTCATTAGCATGTATTATTACTAGATTTATAGTATGTCTAATACAAAAAAAAGGGAGATAAGCTCTCCCTTTTTTAAAAATTTATTAATATTTATTTATTACTCTTCTTTTGTTTTACTATCTTTCTTTTTAACTTCACCTTCCATCATAGCTTTTTCAACTATTCCAGCATTTAGAAGTATTTTATTTTCTATTTCCTTTTTAATTTCAGGATTTTCTTTAAGAAAAGTTTTAACATTCTCTCTGCCTTGACCAATTTTCTGATCATTGTAAGCAAACCATGAACCAGATTTATCAATAATTTCTGCTTTAACTCCTAAATCAACAAGCTCACCCAATTTAGAAATTCCTTCTCCATACATAATATCAAATTCAACAACTTTAAATGGAGGGGCAACCTTATTTTTAACTATTTTAACCCTAGTTTGATTACCTATAATTTCATCTTTTTCCTTTATGGCCCCTATTCTTCTAATATCTAATCTAACTGATGAATAAAATTTTAGAGCATTTCCCCCAGTGGTAGTTTCAGGGCTTCCAAACATTACTCCTATTTTCATTCTTAATTGATTGATAAAAACAACCAATGTATTTGATTGAGCTATAGAACTAGTTAATTTTCTCAAAGCTTGACTCATTAATCTAGCTTGCAATCCTGGCAGAGAATCTCCCATATCTCCCTCAAGCTCTGCTCTTGGAACTAGTGCTGCCACTGAATCTACTACCAAAACATCTATACCACCTGATTTGATTAACGAATCTGCAATTTCTAAACCTTGCTCTCCCGTATCAGGTTGAGAAATTAATAATTCTTCCAAATTTACTCCTAGTTTTTTTGCATAAGCTGGATCTAAAGCATGTTCAGCATCTATAAAGGCGCAATTTCCACCTTTTTTTTGAGATTCAGCAACTATGTGAGTAGCCAAAGTTGTTTTACCTGAACTTTCAGGGCCATAGATCTCTACTATTCTTCCTTTGGGTACTCCACCAATTCCCAAGGCAATATCAAGTCCTAATGAGCCAGTTGAAATAGACTCAATTTCAACATTTGTCTTAGAGCCAAGTTTCATGATTGAACCTTTTCCATAGTTTTTTTCAATTAATCCTACGGCAGCTTCCAATGACTTATTTCTGTTTTCTTTATCCATATTATTATTTTCTATTACTTTAAATTTAGTTTGAGACATTTACTTTCTCCTTTGTTCCTTAGTTTTTAAATAAGATTCTTGCAAATTTTTGATTTTGTACATGTTTTGTTCTTATTTGAAAAGTTCTATTTTTGTTCTTATTAGATATATTATTTAACTATTTGAAAAATAAAGATTTATTATTACATCTAAAATTGAATTTGTAAATTTTAGCATTATATTTCTTGAATTATTAATATCTTTTGATATTTGCTCATGTCCTAAAAAAATGACTAAAATTTCTAAAAACTATAAACCAACAAAAAAAGAAAAATTTATGAATGCAAAAATGAAAGAATATTTTCGCATTAAATTAATTGATTGGAAAAAAGATTTGCTGAAAGAATCTAGCCAAACTCTAGCTAATCTTCAAAAAGAAGAAAATACTGCAAAACCTGATGTTACAGATAGAGCTTCTGAAGAAATAGAAAGATCTTTTGAATTAAGAACAAGAGATAGAGAGAGAAAGTTAATTAACAAAATTGACTCTGCCTTAAAAAGAATTGAGGATGGAAGTTATGGATATTGCGATGAAACTGGAGAGCCAATAAGTATAAAAAGGCTAGAGGCAAGACCTGTTGCTACATTAAGTTTAGAAGCACAAGAAATGCATGAAAAAGCAGAAAAAAAATTAAATTAAATATATTTAAAGTATATAGTAAATTTGATGGTTGAAGAAAATAGAATGGATTTAACTCCAGGTAACTATGTAATTAACAAAAATAATAATGAATGGGGAATTGGTCAAATACAATCATCAATAGATAATAAAATTACAGTAAATTTTGAAAATGTTGGCAAAAAAGTTATCAATATAAACGAAATTAATTTAGAAGTTATAAATTATAATGACATTAGTTGATCAGTTCAGCAGAAAAATAAACTACCTGAGAGTTTCTGTAACAGATAGATGTGATCTTAGATGTGTTTACTGCATGAAAGAAAAAATGACTTTTTTACCAAAAAGTGAAATATTAACTCTAGAAGAAATTGAAAGACTTTGTGATAACTTTATTGAACTTGGGGTAAGTAAAATCAGAATTACTGGTGGGGAGCCTTTAGTAAGAAAAGATATTATTGAATTAATAAAAAAACTAAATTTTAAAAAAAATAAAACTAATTTAAAAGAGATTACATTAACTTCAAACGGAACTTTATTAGCAAAGTATGCAAAAGAATTAAAAAAATTTGGAGTTAGTCGAATTAATATTTCTCTAGATACTATAGATCCAGACAAATATAAAGAAATTACAAGATTTGGAAATTTAGATAATGTAATCAAAGGTATCAAAGAAGCAATAAAGAATAAAATAAAAGTCAAAATAAATGTTGTAGCATTAAAAAATTTTAATGAAAATGAATTAGAAAAATTGATAATTTGGGCCAACAAATTAAAAATAGATATAACTTTCATTGAAGTTATGCCAATGGAAGAAACAGGTATTGATAGATATCATCAATTTATTTCATTAGATCAAACTTTTAATAAGCTTAATTCAATTTTTGAATTTAAAAAAATTGATAAGAATACTGGTGGTCCAGCTTTATATTATCAGAGCAAAAAATTATCTATAAATGTTGGTTTTATTACACCTTTAAGTAATAATTTCTGTTCGTCCTGTAATAGAATTAGAATTACAAGTACTGGAAAACTTTTTATGTGCCTAGGACAAAATGAATATATTGATTTTAGAGATATCTTAAGAAAAGATTATGGCGATGATTATATTAAAGAAAAAATTAATTATGCTTTAAAAATTAAACCTAAAAGACATGATTTTTTAATTGAAGAAAATAATAAGCCTTATATTCAAAGACATATGAATGTTACAGGTGGATAATGAAATTTTATTTTAGTAATTCAAAATCAAAAGAAGCGATAGAAGCTAAGGAATATTTAGTATCTAAATATGGACAAAATCAGCCTGAGGATGCAGATATAATAGTACCAATAGGTGGAGATGGTTTTATGCTTAAAAATTTACATGACTTTCATCAATTAAATAAATCTTTCTTTGGTATAAATTGTGGTTCAGTAGGTTTTCTTATGAACGCTAAAAATGATGAAGATTTAGAAATATTAGTAAAACAATCACATGAAACAATTTTATATCCTCTTCAAATGAATGCTACTGATAGTAACAATAAATCTTTTAGTTCGATTGCATTTAATGAAGTTTCAATGATGAGACAAACTCATCAAGCCTCTAAAATTAAAATTAAGATAAATGAAATAGAACGAATTAAAGAACTTGTGTGTGATGGTGTATTAGTTGCAACTGCTGCAGGTAGTACTGCATATAATCTCTCAGCTCATGGAAGTATCATACCACTTAATTCTAATTTACTAGCCTTAACTCCTATAAGTGCTTTTCGTCCTAGAAGATGGAGAGGTGCCCTATTACAACATAACACAAATATAAAATTTGAAGTTATTGATAATATTAATAGACCTGTAAGCGTTACAGCAGATCATAGTGAATTTCGAAATATAGTAAAAGTTGATATTATTTCTTCTCAAAAAAGTTCTTGTAAAATACTTTTAGACTCCAAACATTCAATGGAAGAAAGAGTATTAAAAGAACAATTCTATTCTTAAATTTTTAATTTTCAGCAAACACGCAAATTTTATTTCCATCTAAATCTCTAAAATATCCATAATAATTTTCGCCGTGTCTAGGCCCAGGATCACCTTCATTTATTGCTCCAAGTTCTATAGCTTTTTTATGAATTTCATTAATCTTTTCTGGCGTTTGAGCATCAAATGAAATCATCGTTCCATTACCAATTGAAGCTTTATCTTTATTAAATGGGCTCATAATATAAAAATATGCTAACTTGTCTGTTTTTTCTTTTGCATACCCCACATATCTTCCTTCTTCTTCTTCAACTCTAATAATATCTAATATCTTTAAAATTTCATCATAAAAATCAGAACTTTTTTTTAAATCATTAGTTCCTAAAGTTACAAATCTAATCATATGAAAATAGGTTATTTAATTTTTTTTTGGTAGCCTCGGCCGGACTTGAACCGGCACTCCCAAAAGGGCAAGGATTTTAAGTCCTTTGTGTCTACCATTCCACCACGAGGCCAAATTTATGCATTTATCAGACTATTGAACTTTTTCCACCTAATAATGAAATCATACTTTGAATTTCTATGGAAATATCATCTAGGTTTTCAATTGTCCAAGAAGAAATAACAATATTTATACCTCCAACTTTTGTAATATAATTAAAAAAAGGATAGCTACCTATACTGCATTCTTTAAATTTTTTTTGAATTTTTTCTAATTCTGTTGAAATAGCACTTTCGTATAAATTTGTATTAATTGTTATAATTTTTTTTGGAGGACCCTTTTGTATTTTTTCTAATAAACTAATGAACATTTTTTGCATGATTTCTGGAACACCTGGAAGCACATAGACATTTTTTACGATAAATCCTGGAGCTACAGTAAGAGGATTTTTTATTAATTTTGCATTCTCAGGCATTTTTGCCATTTTTTTTCTTCCTTCATTAAATTGACCGGCAGGATAATAATTTTCTAATATTTTGTAAGCCTCATCATGAAAGCAGTATTTTAAATTAAATGCTTCAGCAATACTTTCAGACGTTATATCGTCATGAGTTGGACCAATACCTCCTGTAGTAAAAACATAGTCATATTTTTTATGAAATTCTTTTATATTAATAATGATTGTTTCTTTACTATCATGAATAATCTTAATTTCTTCTAAAGAGATTCCTGATTCAGTAAGTTTTTTTGCTATAAAATTTGAATTTGTATCATGAGTTCTACCAGATAAAATCTCATCTCCTATTACCAATATTCCAGCTTTTAAAATTGCCATTATTGCTTTTATACATTTAATGAGATCAATTAAATATATATCTGATATCTATTTCATAGTTTTAAATATTAGTATAAAAGTAACTTTTAATGCAATCTAATCATATACCTATTTACACATCTAAAGATTTTGAAGGTATGAGAAAAGCTGGTTCTCTAGCAGCAAAAATATTAGATCAATTACAATCGTTTGTTAAACCTGGTATTTCTACTTTAGAAATTAATGATTTTTGTCATGAAATAATCATTGAAAATGAAGCTATTCCTGCACCTTTAAATTATAAAGGTTTCCCTAAATCAGTTTGCACATCTGTTAATCATGTTGTGTGTCATGGCATTCCTAATGATCAAAAAATATTAAAAGATAATGATATAATTAATGTTGATGTCACTGTTATTTTAGATGGATGGTATGGTGATAGCTCAAGAATGTATGTTGCAGGATCAATAAACAATAAAATTTATTCTCTATTAAAAACAACATATGAGTGTTTGCTTATTGGCATTGAAAATGCATTGCCTGGTAAGCATTTAGGCGACATAGGATATGAAATACAAAATCATGCAGAAAAAAATCATTACTCAGTTGTAAGAGATTTTTGTGGACACGGAATAGGAAAGGAATTTCACACTCCTCCAAGTGTTTTGCATTATGGCAATATTGGCGAAGGGCCAATATTAAAACCAGGAATGTTTTTTACAATTGAACCAATGATAAACTTGGGAGATTGGAGAACAAAAATATTAAATGATGGTTGGACAGCTGTTACAAAAGACAAATCTTTGTCTGCTCAATTTGAACATACAATTGGTATTACTGAAAAAGGTAATGAAATATTTACTCTTTCTCATAATAATTCCGATTTTCCAATAAATCCTTTATAAGAGCTTAATGATTCCAAGATATAATAGACCTGTAATTCAATCTATATGGTCAGATGAAAATAAATTTAAAATTTGGACTGAAATTGAATGCTTGATAGCTGAAAAACTCTCTGAACTTGGTGACATACCAAATAAAGCGGCAGAAGATATAAGAAAAAAAGCAAAATTTAATATTGATGAAATTAAAGAAATTGAAAAAGAAACAAAACATGATGTTGTTGCTTATATAAATAATGTTAGTTCCTATATAGGTGAAAATTCTAAATATTTTCACTTTGGGGTAACTTCAAGTGACATTATCGATACTGGATTTTCTCTTCAGTTAAAACAAACAGCTGAAATTATTACTGAGCAGTTAAAAAAATTAATAAATAATTTAAAACAAAAATCTATTGAGCACAAATATACTTTTATGATTGGCAGAAGTCATGGTGTGCATGCTGAACAGATTTCATTTGGTTTAAAAATGGGTTCTTTTTACTTTGAATTTTTAAGAAATTTAAAAAGATTAGAAATTGCCAAAGAGGAAATTTCAATTTGTTCTATTTCTGGACCAGTTGGAACTTATAATTCAATAGACCCTAGAATAGAAGAGTATGTTGCAAAAAAATTAAATTTAAAAACTGAGGATATCTCAACTCAAGTTATACCAAGAGATAGACATGCATTTTATTTTTCTACGTTGGGAATAATTGCCTCATCAATTGAAAGACTAGTTATCGAAATAAGACATTTACAAAGAACTGAAATTTTAGAAGTGGAAGAATTTTTTAGTTCAGGTCAAAAAGGTTCTTCAGCAATGCCTCATAAAAGAAATCCAATTTTAAGTGAAAATTTAACTGGTTTAGCTAGATACATAAGAAGTGCTACTATTCCCACAATGGAGAATATAGCTTTGTGGCACGAAAGAGACATAAGTCATTCTAGTGTAGAAAGAATACTTGCACCTGATATTAATATTGCTATGGATTTTGCTTTAAATAGACTTTCAAACATTATTGAAAATTTAGTTGTTTACCCAGAAAATATGGAAAAAAATCTTAATAGCTTAGGAGGACTTCACAAAAGCCAAGATATTTTAAAAGCACTTATAAAAAAGGGGCTTTCACGTCAAGATGCATATTTAAATGTACAATCTTTGTGTACAAAAGCTTGGAATACAAAAGAAAAATTTATAGAAATATTGTTAAAAGATAATAAGATAAATGAATATCTAAATGAGAAAGAGATAACAAAGCTTTTAACAAATGATGATATAAAAGAAAGTATTGATTGGATTTATAAAAATAAATTTAAAATTTAATTCTTACTTTTCTTTTGAAGACAAATACTTTATTTAATATTTAATGCCTCTAGAAAAAAAAATAATTGAAGAACTGATTAAAAACTCTATTCCTGACGCTAAAGTAATAATTGAGGATTTAAGAGGTGATGGGGATCATTATAGTGCTACAGTTATTTCAAAAACTTTTGATGGAAAAAGTAAAATAGAGCAACATAAAATGGTATATAACTCTTTAGAAGGTAAAATGGGTAAGGAATTACATGCGTTAATGCTTAAAACAAAAATGGAGTAAAATATGAATGATATTAATATTGATGTTACAGAGAGTATAAACAATGAATTAAATAATAATGATGTTGTTTTATTTATGAAAGGAACTCCTGATTTTCCTATGTGTGGATTCTCAGCTGCTACTGTTCAAGTTTTAAAAAACCTAGGTATCAACTTTAATAGTGTTAATGTTTTAGATAGTAATGATATGAGAGAAGGAATAAAAAAATTTTCTGATTGGCCCACTATTCCTCAATTATATGTTAAAAAAGAATTTATTGGTGGATGTGATATTGTTAAGGAAATGTATGAAAGTGGAGAACTTCTAGAATTATTAAATTCAAGAGGAATACAAGTTAACCCTTCTTAATTTTGAGAAAAAATAATCTTTTAAAAGGAATTTTTTTTACTTCATTTGCTTCTACTTTTTGGGGAATCCCTCAGCCTTTAATTTTTAATCAAATAAAATATATTCCAGCAATAGAAGTAGTTAGTCACCGAGCTTTGTGGTCTTTTATATTTCTTTTTCTTATAATTACATTCATTGGAAAAATTAAAGATTTTTTTTTATTATTCTATTCTTATAAAATTCTAATCATTTTAAGTATTAGTGCTATTTTAATTTCAATTAATTGGATAGGCTTTATTTTTGCCGTAAGTTTTAATAGAATTCAAGATGCATCAATGGGTTATTTTTTAACTCCTCTAGTAAGTATTAGTTTAGGATATTTTTTTTTAAATGAAAAAATATCAAAAGCTAAATTCATATCTATCTTATTAATGCTTTCTGCAATATTTTTTTTAATTATTAGCTTAAAAACTTTGCCTATACTTGCTATTGTAATTGGAACTTCATGGGGACTATATGGTTTATTAAAGAAAAAAATAAATATTTCATCTGAAATAGGTCTTTTATATGAATCATTTTTAATATCTATTTTAGCTTTGCCATATATAATTTATATCGATTATATTAACTTGGGATTTTTTCTAAATGAATCAACTAATACAAATTATTTATTAATTTTAACAGGTGCAATAACTGTATTTCCTTTATTTTTATTTAATCAAGGTGTAAAATTTATTACATTGGGTTTTGCAGGAGTTATTTTTTATCTAGCTCCTACTCTTCATTTCTTTACTTCAGTATTTATTTTAAATGAAACTTTGAGTTTATCTAAACTTATTGCTTTTATAATAATTTGGATTGGAGTATTAGTTTTTATTATAGATGTTTTGAAAAATGAAAATAAATCTATCGAGAATAATACTCAATAACTAGATTAGGCTCCATAGTTACTGGATAAGGTACATCATGAATTAATGGGGCTCTTAAAAATCTACCTTTAAATTCTTTTATATCAACTTCAAGGTACTCAGGTATTTCTCTTTCTTGAGAAACAATTGCTTCTTGAACCAAATTCATCTCTTTTGATTTGTCTTTTAAAGAAATTTCATCGCCATCTTTAACAGTATATGATGGAATATTAACTCTTTTTCCATTTACTTTAACATGTCCATGATTAACAAATTGTCTGGCAGAAAAAATTGTTGGTACAAATTTCATTCTATAGACAATAGCATCAAGCCTTCTTTCTAAAAGTTCAATTAAAATTTCACTAGTATCACCTTTAATATTAGATGCTTTATGATATATGCGTCTAAATTGTTTTTCTGTTAAATCGCCATAATAAAAACGTAGTTTTTGTTTAGCAAATAATTGATTTCCGTAATCAGATAATTTTCTTCTTTGACCTGACACACCATGTTGGCCTGGTCTAGAGTTTCTATTATTATATGGACTTTTTGGTCTGCCCCAAAGATTACAACCTAATCTACGGTCTATTTTGTATTTAGCAGCTATTCTTTTTGTCATATATATCTCGCGGATATATAGAGATATAATCTTACATGTCAATTCTATATTATTAAATATTTGACTATTTTCTTAGCTTTTTTATCATTCCCCAAAGAGTTTGAATTTCAATTTTACTTAAAGAAGACCTTAAAAACAATGTTTGTATATTTTCAAACATTTTTTTATTTTTATTTTTTGGGTGTAAAAAACCTACTTCTTCTAATTCATCTTTTAAAAAATTCATAAAGTATAAAAAATCTTTATTTGAAGCTTTTTTTTCAATTATTATATTTTTATTATTTAATCTCTTATTTTTTTGAAAAAAATCTCTCCAACAATAACACATTAATAAAACAGCATGTGATAAATTTAAAGATTGATTAGATTTTGATGTATCAATTGTGAAGATTATATCTGCTAGCATCAAATCTTGATTAGATAGACCAGAGTTTTCAGGTCCAAAAACTATAGCTACCTTTTTAGTTTTAGGAAAATTTGTAAATAACCTATTCACATTACTAAGACTTGGCTTATTTAAAAATCTTCTTCTATTTGAAGTAGCTACAACATAACTAAAACTTTCTAATGCATTATCTAAATCATTATAAACCTTAGCATTTAGAATAATTTTTTTAGAATTAGCAGAAGATTTTATAGCTAAGTTATTTGGCCACCCTTCTCTAGGATTAACAATTAATAATTTATTTAATCCAAAATTGTCCATAGCTCTTGCAACCATGCCAATATTTTCTGGGAGTTGAGGCTTAACTAAAACTATAGAAGGTTTAATAATTTTCACAATTAAGATTTTAGATCATGAAATAACTTATAAGTAATACTATCATAGATAGCATTGTAAGAGGCATCAATAATATTGGGAGATACTCCAATTGTTGTCCAATGACGATTGCTATCATCGGTTGATTCAATTAAAACTCTTGTAACTGCTCCAGTTCCTTTATCAGAAGATAAAATCATTACTTTAAAATCTGTTAGCTTTAGATTCTTTAAAGTTGGATAAAAACTAATCAAAGCTTTTCTTAAAGCACTATCAATTGCATTTACAGGACCATTTCCAACTCCTACGGTCATTCTCTCTTCATCTGCAACATGAACATTAATTGTAGCCTCTGATTCTGTTATAAGTTGACCTTTTGCATTCCATCTTCTTTCATCTGTAACTCTAAATTTTTGAAGAGTATAAAAATCAACTATTTCACCTATTTCTTTTCTAACCAAAACTTCAAAACTAGCTAGAGCAGTATCATAAGAAAAACCTTCGGATTCTTTTTCTTTAATAATTCTAAGAATTTTATTAATTTTATCATCTGAGAGATTAATTGACATTTTATTTAATTGAGTAATTAAATTCGATTTTCCTGCTTGATCTGAAATGATAACATTTCTAAAATTTCCAACTATAGAAGGATTAATATGTTCATAAGTTTCCGGATTTTTTTCTACAGCTGAAGCATGAAGTCCTCCCTTATGAGAAAATGCATATTCTCCTACATAAGGGCTTTGTTTTTTTGAGGGGGTATTCAATATTTCATCAACTAATCTAGATAATTTAGTAATATCACTTAGTTTATCTTTATTAATATTTATTTGATAATCAGTTTTAAGAGCTAATGTAGGAATAAGAGAAATTAAATTAGCATTTCCACATCTTTCTCCTAGTCCATTAATTGTTCCTTGAATTTGCTTTGCACCTGCATTTATTGCAGCAAGAGAATTTGCTACAGCATTTTCTGTATCATTATGAGCATGAATACCAATATTTTTTCCAGGTATTTCTTTAGTAACCCTAGAAACAATTTCAAAAATTTCATTAGGTAAAGTTCCACCATTAGTATCACATAAAACTATCCATCTAGCACCTGATTCATAAGCTGCCATTAAACATTCAATAGAGTATTTCTCATTATATTTAAATCCATCAAAAAAATGTTCTGCATCAAATATTGCCTCTTTATTTTTTTTGGTTATTTCTTTAATGCTTTCAGATATCATTAGTAGATTTTCATTTTTATCTATTGATAAAGCCTCGGTAACTTGGAACAATGAAGATTTACCTACTAAACAAATAGATGTAGCCTTAGAGTTTATTAAAGTATTAAGTCCAGGATCATTGCCAGCACTTTTGCTAGGTCTTCTAGTCATGCCAAAAGCTGTAAAAGATGAATTATTAAATTTTATATCTCTATTAAAAAATTCATCGTCAGTAGGGTTAGCACCAGGCCAACCTCCTTCAATATAATCAACACCTAATTCATCTAAAGCTTTAGAAATAATCATTTTATCACTAACAGTAAAATTTACTCCAGTTGTTTGTTGACCATCTCTTAGGGTGGTATCAAATAAATAAATCTTATTTTCCATTATTTTAGGCCTGCTAAATGAAAAGATAATTAATGTCGAGTTAATTCAAAATTTAAAGACTTATTTTAAGCAATTACACCTAATTTCTTCATAATGTTGTTTCTTGTAAGTAAAGGGAGTAAGAATTTTAACTCAGGCCCCTTTGCTTTTCCAGTTAATGCCATTCTTAGAGGCATAAACAAATCTTTTCCTTTTTTCCCAGTTTTTTTATTTATTTCCATAATCCATTCATCCCAACTATCAATAGTGTATGGTTCTTTAGGCAATAAATTGGCAGCATCTTTTAAAAATTCTTTATCGTCTGCATAAAATGGTTTTTCTGTTTTAATAATATTATGCCATTCTAAACATTCTGAGAAAAAATTTATATTGTTCTTAACAAAAATCCAAAAATTATTATCGGCATGTATTCTTAAATCAAGAAATTTATTTTTTACATCTGAATATGTATATTTTTGTAATATTTCTTTATTTAATAATTTTAAAACTTCAATTGAAAATTTAGGAGAAGAATTTGAAATATTAGATATATTATAATTATTTATTAATTTAGTTACATCTGTTTCACTACTAATATTAGAACTTGTACCAACGCTTAAAAGATAATTTAATATTGTTAAACTTTCAAATCCAGTGTCTCTAAGTTTTTCAATTGACAAACTACCTAATCTTTTTCCAAATGCTTTTCCATTTTCATCAGTTAAAAATGGGTGATGTCCAAAAGTTGGAATAGCTGAATTTAAGGCTTCAAAAATTTGTATATGAAATGCAGTATTTGAAATATGATCCTCACCTCTAATAATTTCTGAAACTCCTTCTTCAATATCATCTATTACAGAAGGCAAATGATATAATAAAGTTTCATCCTCTCTAATCAATACAGGATCACTTAAATTCTTACTTTCAAATGATACTTTTCCTTTTATCAAATCATTCCATTCAATAGTTTTATTTTCAAGTTTGAATCTCCAATGTGGTTTTTTACCTGATAGCAAAAGATTTTTAATTTCAATTTCAGTTAGATGAAGAGAGCTTCTATCATAAATAGGTGGTTTGCCAGAAGTAAGTTGTGATTTTTTCTTAAGTGATAGCTCTTCTTGGCTTTCAAAGCATGGGTAAAGTCTATTATCTTTTTTTAATTTTTCTATACTTTGATCATATATTTTTTTTCTATCAGATTGATTAAATGATTTGTTCCAACTAATTCCAAGCCAACTTAAATCTCTTTTTATTTTTTCTTCGTATTCTTTCTTGCTTCTTTCTATATCGGTATCATCAATTCTTAAGATAAAATTTCCTTTTTTATTATTTATATAAGCCCAATTTAAAACTGCTGATCTAGCGTTTCCAATATGAATTAAACCAGTTGGACTAGGGGCAAACCTGGATAAAGAATTCATTTTATTTTTCAAATTTACAAACTGGAATTGATATCATTTTATGTAAGTTTTGTTCTCTAATTTTATTATATTTTTCAAAATGAGGACTATCTTTATTTTCCATAGCTTCCTCTATTTCCTTATAGGTTAATCCAAGTTGAGATTCATCATTTCTACTATCATCCCACAAACCATCCGTGGGTGGAGCGTTTACTATGTCTTTATTAATTTCTAACTCTTTTGCCATTTCCCAAACTTGAGATTTTGTACAATCAGCAATTGGTGAGATATCTACACCTCCATCTCCATATTTAGTATAAAAACCAACACCAAAATCTTCTACTTTATTTCCGGTTCCCACTACTATGCCATTACTAGATTGTGCAATTTGATACAAAGTAATCATTCTGAGTCTTGAACGAGAATTTGCAAATGCTAATTTATTCTCATATTCTTTCATTGCTTTTTCAAAAGAATTAAAAACATGATCTAATTCTATAATTTTTGTTTCAACATTGTTATATTTACTTTTTAACCATTCCAAATGCTGTAAACTTAAATAGTGTTGCTCACTATTTTGTCTTATTGGCATAGATACTGCGATTGTTTTTAATTTTGTTTTTGCCGATAAAGTACTTGCTACTGCAGAGTCAACTCCTCCTGAGACTCCTATAATCAAAGAAACTGGATTATACTTAACTTTGTCTGAATAACCTTTTATCCAATCAACTATAAATTCTATTCTCTCATTAACTAACATACTATTTAATATATAAATGTTATTTTATAGATTGGAAGACTGCTGTAATCTAATTCTTTCATCTTTTAAAAAATCTGAAAGAATAAAAGCCAATTCTAAAGATTGAGAAGCATTTAATCTTGGATCACAGTAAGTATGATATCTGCTTTTTAAGTCATCTTCAGTAACTTCTCTAATTCCACCTATACATTCTGTTACATCTTGACCGGTCATCTCTAGATGAATTCCGCCAGGATATGTTCCTTCTGAACGATGAATCTTAAAGAACTGTTCTATCTCTGAAATTATATTAGTTAGTGGTCTAGTTTTATACCCTGTATTAGATTTAATAGTATTTCCGTGCATAGGATCACAAGCCCAAACCACCTTATAGTCAGTTTTGCTAACCTCTCTAATTATTTGAGGTAAAATTGAAGAAATTTTATCTGCTCCCATGCGACATATTAAAGTAACTCTTCCAGGAATATTATTTGGATTAACAACTTCAATAATTTTTAGGAGTTCACTAACTTCTGTAGAAGGTCCTACTTTTATACCTATTGGATTTTCTATGCCTTTAATAAATTCAATATGAGCGCCATCAAGTTGTCTTGTTCTGTCTCCGACCCACAGCATATGAGCAGATACATCATACCAAAGACCAGTAGTACTATCTACTCTAGTCAACGCTTCTTCATAAGGAAGCAATAAAGCTTCATGACTAGTATAAAAATCTGTTTCATTCATTTGACGAACATTTTCATCATTAATCCCACAAGCTTCCATAAAAGTTAAACATTCATCTATTCTATTTGCCATATCTTCAAATCTTTTTTTATACTGATTGTCATCTGCAAAACTCAAATTCCATTGATGAATTTGTTTTAAATTAGCAAAACCTCCTTGAGCAAATGCTCTTAATAAATTCAGAGTAGCTGCTGACTGATTATAAGCTTGTATCAATCTTTTTGGATCAGCAGTTCTCGATTTTTCATTAAAATCAATACCATTTATAATATCGCCTTTATATGATTCTAATTCTAGATTATCTAACTTTTCTGTATCCTGGGATCTCGGTTTTGCAAACTGACCAGCAATACGACCAACTTTTACAACTGGGCAAGAAGCACCATAAGTTAAAACTACAGCCATTTGTAACATAACTTTAAAAGAGTCTCTGATATTATTAGGATTAAAATCTGCAAAACTTTCAGCACAATCACCTCCTTGAAGTAAAAATGCTTTGCCATTAGCAACATCTCCTAATTGCTTTAGCAAATTTCTTGATTCACCTGCAAATACTAAAGGCGGATATGCAGTAAGTTTATTAGTAATTAGATTTAATGCTTTTTCATCAGAATAATTAGGCAAGTGTTTTGCCTTTTTTTCTCTCCAAGAGCTAGGTTTCCAATTTTTATTCATATTTATAAAAGCGTAATAAACTCTAAAGAATCTTGAAACAAGTCCAATATAATTATTTTTTTCCCCGTTTTCTTAGAATTTTTAGATCAGATCTCTCAAGTGCTAAATAATTAGCAGGTATATTTCTAGTAACAACACTTCCAGCTCCTATTGTAGCTTTTCTACCAATAGTAATAGGAGCTACTAAAGAGCAGTTAGAACCAACAAAAACTTGATCCTTAATAATAGTTTTATTTTTTTTCTTTCCATCATAATTACAAGTAATAGTTCCCGCTCCAACATTTACATTTTTTCCCAAATGTGAGTCCCCAATATAAGATAAATGACTAATAGAATTTTTATTTCCAATAACAGAATTTTTTATTTCTACAAAATTACCAATTTTTGTATTTTTTCCAATTTTAGATTTTGGTCTTATTCTCGCACTAGGGCCTATTGAGGAATTTTCTCCAATAGAACACTCTTCAATAACACTATAACTTTTAATTAATACATTTTCATCAATCAGTACCCTTGGTTTAAAAGTTACAAAAGGTTCAATTATGGATCCTTTTTTAATTTTTGTATCTACACATAAACGTATAGTTTCTGGTTGTTGTAAAATCACACCATTCTTAATAATATTTGCTTTAAGTTTTTTTTGAAGTATTTTATCAACTAATATTAAATCATCTATAGTATTAATGCCTAATGTTTCTTCTTGTGGACAAATAATATAACTAAAACCCTTTCTTAAATTATTAAATATTTGAAATATATCTGGTAAGTATTTTTCCTTTTTTAAATTTTTATCAGAAATTTTATTAATATTGCTAAATAATAATTTGGCATTGCATAACATTACTCCTGAATTACAAAGCAATATTTTTTTTTCAATTAAAGAAGTATTTATTTCCTCAACGACAGAAATAATTTTTTTATCTTTTGCCTTCACTCTGCCATATCCATAAGGATTATTGGTTTTAAAAGCTATCATTGATCCTATGGATCCATTTTTAACATAATTATTATAAAGTTTTGTAATTGTATTAGAAGATAGCAACGGAACATCACCAAATAGAATTAAAACATTTTTATTTTTGATATATTTTTTGGCACAAACTATTGCATCTGCTGTACCCTTTTGATTTTTTTGTAATACACATTTTGCATATGGAAATTTATTTTTAATTTCAATGATATTTTCTTTATTACAAACAAAAATAACTTCTTTATTAGAAATTTTTTTTGCTACCTGATAAACATGGTTAATAATTTCAATTCCTGCAAGGTCTTGAAAAATTTTAGATTTTTTATGCTTAAATCTTGTACTCTTTCCAGCAGCTAAAATTACAGTAGTTATTTTTTTCATTTTAAGTTGGCAAAATTTAGAAATTTCTTACAATTTCATTACCAACATTAATAATTTCTTTAGAAGCATCTGAGGTAACACTTATATCAACTACTCCCCTACCAACTGAAAATGTTTCGGCATAAATTATTTTACCAGAAACTCTAGATCTTGCAATTTTTGCTCCAGCGTATCTCAATCTCATAATCATAGCTTCTGTTAACTTTGCTCTTGGCATAACTCTATTTAAGATAACAGTTGTTTTTTTTCTTTCTTCTTTAGCTACATTTAAAAAAGGAATTGTAGCCATAAGATCTAATGGACTTGGTTGAACAGGAACAAAAATATAATCTGATGATTTGACGATTTGTATTGTTTCAAAAGTAATTGAAGGAGGGCTATCTATAATAATAAAATTATATTTTCTTTTAATTTTTTTTAGATCTTCCTTTAAGTTTCTTGGGTCAAAAGCATAGCTATCAATACCCATAGGCTCTTCTCCATAATATTTTTTTCTAGCATCTAGCCAATATGTAAGACTTTTTTGTGCATCAGCATCTATAACAGCAACTTTATAATCACTATTTGCCCATAATACTGCTAAATTTGCAGATAATGTAGTTTTACCTGATCCTCCTTTTTGATTAGCAAATGATATAATTTTACCCATATTAAAACTTGTAAAAAATTTGTAAGACAATAACAATTTTATGTCTATATAAATTCTGTAAATAAGACAAAATATTATGAAAAAAATGTTAGAATTAGCTAAAAAAACCTTTCAGAATGGTGGATTAGTTATCTTTCCTACTGAAACTGTTTATGGACTAGGTGGAGATGCAACAAATGATATAGCACTTAAAAAGATATTTAAATTAAAAAAAAGACCTAGAAATAATCCCCTTATATGTCATTTTAAAAATATAAAAGAAGTAAAAAAAAATTGTAAAATAAAAACCTTAGATGAAAAATTAATTAATTTATTTTGGCCAGGTCCTTTAACATTAATTTTAGAAAAGAAAAAAACAAGTTCAATTAGTCCATTAGTGTCAAATAGTATGAATTTCATTGGATGCCGTATACCAAATAATAAAACTGCTAAAAGTTTGTTAAATCTACTTAATTTTCCTATAGCAGCTCCTAGTGCTAATATTGCAACAAAAATTTCTAGCACTCACCCTTTGCATTTACTAAAATATTTTAAGAAAAAAGTTTTTATTTTAGATGGCGGTAGATCTAAATTAGGACTTGAATCAACAGTCATAAAAACTTTTAATAAACATATAAAAATATTAAGATTAGGAAGTATTAGTATAGAAGAAATAAAATCTAAATTACCTAATGTGAAAATAATTATCTCAAATAATAAATCAATAATTTCTCCAGGAAATCAAAAAAAACATTATGCTCCTAACTTACCGATAAGAATAAATGTAAAAAAAATGAATAAAAATGAAAGTTTGTTAAATTTTGGAAAAAATAATCTTAAATCTAATATTTGTGAATATAATCTCAGTACTTCAGGCAATTTAAAGGAAGCAAGCAAAAATTTTTTTTATTATTTGCATCTTCTTGATAATACTAAATGTTCTAAAATTGCTGTTGCACCTATACCTAATTATGGATTAGGAAAAACCATTAATGATAAATTAAAAAGAGCCTCTTATAATAAAAATAATTAAAATTTATATTTTATTGAGTCTCTTAGTTTATAATAAAAAATAGCTGAAGAATAAATAGGTCTTCTAAAAAAATCTCCTCCTGGAATTATTAGATGTTTTATATTAGAGAATAAATCAAACCTTTCTGATTTTCCATCAATTTTTTCAGAAATCAATTTTCCTGCAAATGTGCTTAAGGCAAGTCCATGACCAGAATAACCTTGTGCATAAATTAATTTATTATTCATTAAAGTGCCAAAATGAGGAAGTCGATTAATAGTAATAGCTAAAGTTCCACCCCAAGCAAAATCTATTTTGCAATCTTTAAGTGTAGGAAATACTTTATCCATTCTATTTTTAACAAAATTTTTAGAATTTTTCACAAACATAGCAGAATAAGTTTCCCCACCTCCAAAAATCAATCTCCAATCTTCTGAAAATCGGTAATAATCTATTATAAATCTAGTATCACATACAGCATGATTATTTTTTATAAGTTCTCTAGCTTTTTTTTCTCCTAAAGGTTCTGTTGCAATTACGTAATTATTTATAGGCATAAACCTTTGTCTAATATTGCTAAGTAAATTATCTAAATATCCATTACAAGCTACTACCACTCTTTTAGATTTAATTTTTTTTAGATTTGAATAGCAATACATAGAATCTTCATGCTCTATTATTTTAGTTATAGGTGTGTTTTCAAAAACTTTTATTTTTGTAGAGTTAATTTGATTTGCTATACCTATTAAAAATTTTAAAGGATTAATATGATAGCTGCCATAATTAATTAATCCAGATTCATATATATTAGATTTAATTTCATCTTTTATTTGAATTTTGTTTAAAAGTTTTAAATTTGTATAATTATAAAATTTTTCTAGATGATTTTTTTCTTCTTCAAAATATTTTATATCTTTTTTAAAGCATCCTGCACTAATTACGCCATTTTGTAAATTGCAATCAATTTTATATTTATTTATTAAATCAATTGAATATTGAACTGCATCTAAGCCAAAATTCCAAAATTCCCTCGCAGTTTCAAATCCTAATTTCTTTTCAAGAAAAAATTGATCTTTTCGCATCCCATTACCTAACTGACCGCCATTTCTTCCTGAAGCGCCCCAGCCAATTAATCTTGATTCACATAAAGCTACAGAATATCCTTTATTGACTAAGTTCAACGCACTTGATACTCCTGTTAACCCTCCTCCAACAATACAAATATCAACCTCTAAATAATCTTCTAAAAAATCTTCTGAAGAATAGGGTTTTATAGAATGTCTATAATAACTTTCTTTTTCATTATCATGTTGTTCATAGGTCTTTTTTTTGTTAAATAACATAATAATATGAAACAATAATATCGTAATTCCTTTTCAAAACAAGAATTACATATTTCAAATTTAAATAATCATTATGTCTGAAAATTTTCAAAATTGGATTAAAGAGAATTCTATTACTGAGGTTGAGTGTTTAGTGCCTGATTTAGGAGGTATTGCTAGAGGTAAAATTCTTCCTTCCAATAAATTTCTAAAAGGTATGGAGAATGACAGTCATAGATTGCCTCAATCAGTATTTATTCAAACAATTTCTGGGGGTTATGCGAATGAAGAAGAAGATCTCCCAAATGATGTCTACAACCCTACAGATATTGATGTCATTTTAAGGCCTGATTTTAATACAATAAGAAATGTGCCATGGTATGAAGATCCTACAGCCCAAGTAATTTGTGATGCAGTGAATTTAAATGGCTCTACTGTAATAAACTCTAGTAGGAGTGTTCTTAAAAAAATAATTAAACAATTTAATGATTTAGGTTACCAACCAATAGTTTCGCCTGAAGTTGAATTTTATTTAGTAAAACCTAATCCAGACTCAGATTATCCTCTAGAAGTTCCTATAGGGCAATCTGGAAGAGAAGAAAAAGGGAAACAAGCATTTGGAATTGATGCAGTTAATGAATTTGATAATCTATTTGAAGATGTTTATAATTATTGTGAGCAACAAAATATAGAAATAGATACAATAAATCATGAAAGTGGTTCTGCCCAAATGGAAATTAATTTTCAACATGGGGATCCTTTAGAATTGGCGGACCAAGTATTTCTTTTTAAGAGAACTTTAAGACAAGCAGCTATTAAACATAAATTATATGCGACTTTTATGGCAAAGCCAATTGAGAATCAACCTGGAAGCTCATTGCATTTACATCAATCATTGCTTAATGCCAAAAATAAAAAAAACGTTTTTTTTAATAATAAAAATACAATTTCTAATTTAATGAAAAATTATATTGGAGGATTGCAAGAATTCACCCCTAAATTAATGCCAATTCATGCTCCTAATATTAATTCATATAGACGTTTATTTGCTACTTGGGACGCTCCTAGAAATACAAACTGGGGCATAGGTAATAGATCATGTGGATTTCGAATTCCTTCAAATGAAGAATATAGTATGCGTATTGAAAATAGAATTTCTGGCTCTGATACCAACCCTTACTTAGTAATTGCTGCAAATCTAGCTGCTGGATATTTAGGAATTAAAAATAAAATTAAGCCATCTGCAGAAACCAAAAAAAGTGTATTTGGGCAAAAGCAAAGCTCATTACCTACAACAATGGAGGAAGCTATCTCCTTGTTTGAAAAAGATGAACAAATTAACGAAGTATTTAATCAAAAATTTGTAAGAACTATAGCTGCAATTAGAAAAGTTGAAAATCAAGCATATCTTAAAGTTATTAGTTCTTGGGAGAGAGAATTTCTACTATTAAATGTCTAAGATATAGAAATTTCTAAATGCTTTAAATACCAAGATTTAAATTTTTCTAGACCTTTTTCCATTTCAGATAAAGGACCTGGTACATATTTTTTTGACAGGACCCCTTTTTGATTATTTTCAATTATCTTTTTATCAGCAATAGTTGTCAAATCCCACATCCATGTCATTTCTTCTAAATTATAATCTTTGCCCTCCTCTGCATCTTTGTGAACTAACCACATTAGTTCAACTTGTGTATGCAATGATGAAACAGGAATAAAGGTAAATAGTGTAGCAAAATCATTACACATAAGTAAACTATTAAAAGGTGAAGTTCCGACAGATGTATAACCACAATCATATTCTTTAAAATCTCCCATTAATTTTGAAACAGGTTTCCCAGATTTAGTTTCTGTAAACATTCCTTCTTTAAGTGGAGTTCTCTCGGCGCTTCTAGAATAATCATTAAATTCACTTTCAGAATATTCTCCAGTAACATGACCCATTTTTTTAACTTTTTCATTCCAATTTTGTAAAATCTTATCAAATTTTTTTGATGAAGGGCCTGTATTACTTCCAGCTCCATAAGCAATGATATACTCTTTATCATGAACTTTACAATATTCTGGATGTGCAGGTTGACAGTGATAACATTCATGAAAATTATCTAATGTAAGTTTCCAATTTCCATTTGTTGGATACATCTGCCTATGAGCAATTTTAGCATTAGATAAGCCATGTAATTTAATAAATTCTTTAGTAGGAGAAATAAATTCATTAAAATCATTTGGTTTATCTGACAAATTGATAAATATAAGTCCTTCAAAAATTTTTAAGTTACATTTATTTAAGGACCATTCTTCTTTGTTAAAATTATCATTCATCAACCTTGCAGACTTTATTGATCCATCTAAATTATAACTCCAAGCGTGGTAAGGACAAACTAATAATTTTTTATTTCCTGACTCTTCTAAACAAATATGTGAACCTCTATGTCGACAGACATTATAATGGGCATAAATTTTATTATCTTTATCACGAATAATTATTATTGATTCTTTCCCTATATTAAAAAGAAAGAAATCACCATATTTTGGAATTCTTGAGGTATGACCCACAAATACCCATTGTTTAGAAAAAATATTTTTAATATCTAAATTAAAAATATAATCATCAACATAAAATTCTTGATCTAATGTGTAATTTGATTTCTGTTTCTTTATTAAATTTTTTAAATTATCATTATTCATTAATATACATATAATATTGATTGAATATCCATTCAATGAAATTTATAAGTATCTAATGGCAGGTTTATACCATCCGGATATATATAAATTTGAAAAACCTATAAATAGTTATTGGGAAACAACTGCTGATACAAAAAATCAATATAACAAATTGAAAGAAGATATTCATACAAATATATTGGTTATTGGAGGTGGTTATACAGGCATATCTTGTGCTTTAAGTTTATCAAAAAAATATAATGAAGAAGTTGTCATAGTTGAAGCAGGTCATATTGGTTGGGGATCCTCAGCGAGAAACGCAGGTTTTTGCTGTATACCTCCTGCGAAAATGTCCGTATCAAAAATGTTTAAGAAATATGGAAAAGAAGAAACTAAGAAATTTTTTCAAAATACAATTGAAGGATCAAATTTTACAAAAGATTTAATATCAGAATACAATATTGATTGTGACTTAACTGGAAATTGTAATTATGAAGTTGCCCCACATCCTGACTACTTTCAATCCATTAAAAAAGAAGCAGATGTGTATAAAAAAGAATTTGGAATAGAAACAGAAATATATTCTCAATCAGAATTTAATGAAATAGGACATACAGGTGAAGAACAATTTGGGGCTTTTTCTTATAAACCTGGATTTGCAATTAATCCTTTAAAATTTTTACTTGGATTAGCTAAAGAAGCAAAAAAGTCTGGTGTTAAAATTTATCAAAAAAGCAAAGTTAGCAAAATAGAAAAAAAGAATGGAAAGTATAATATTATAATAAATGAAAACAAAATAACATCGAATAAAATAGTTATGGCCACTAATGGATTTTATAGAGATGACTTATTTCCAAAACTTAATAATAGAATACTTCCTGTAATATCTAATATTATTATTACAAAACCACTTACAAATGATCAAATTATGGCTCACAATTTTGTTACACACAACCCTATCTTAAATAATAGAAATTTACTTTTTTATTATAGATTATTAAAAGATAATCGTTTCTTATTTGGTGCTAGAGGTGATTTAGTTGGAAGTGAAGAGTCTTCTTTAATAAAATCAAAAAAAATGGAACAACAAATGAAAAAAGTTTTTCCTGAATGGAACAATGTTGAAATTGATTATCATTGGCGAGGTCTTGTGGCCGTAACTACAAAATTTACTCCTTCAATTGGAAAGTTAGATGATGATGAAATTTACTATAGTTTTGGTTATCAAGCAAATGGGGTTAATACTGCCCCTTGGTCTGGTAGTAAACTTGCAAATTTAATTGTATCAAATAGTAAAGAACTTAATATTTCAAAATTTTATCAAGGATTACCAAAAAAGTTTCCTTTTCCAAAATTAAGACTATTTTATCTTAAGATGTATTTAGCATATCATTCATTAAGAGATAAATAAACTTATGAAAATTACCAATTAGTTAATCTTATAATGAAAACTTTTAAACCTTTATTATATTTAATGCCATATTTATGGCCTAAAAATAATAAAAATTTTAAAATAAGATTGATTTTAGCAATATGTTTTTTAATCTTTGCCAAATTAGCAAATGTTTCTGTGCCAATTTTTTTAGGGAAAGCCGTTGATTCATTAGATGGGCTTAATAAAAATTCTTTAATCATCTTTGTCCCTATAGTTTTTATTGCCGCTTATGGAATTGCAAGATTTTTGCATGTTGGTTTTGGTGAAATACGAGATGCTTTATTTGCAAGAATTGGACAAAATGCAATTAGAAGAGCTGCCTTAAAAGTATTTGAGCATCTTCATAATTTATCATTAAAATTTCACTTAAATAGACAAACAGGAGCTTTAAGTAGAATTATAGACAGAGGAATAGGTGCAATAGATTTTATACTTCGCTTTGTAACATTTAATATTTTTCCAACATTATTAGAAATGATTTTAGTTTGTCTTATTCTTTTAAATTTATTTAGTTGGTATTTCTCAATTATTACTTTTTTTGTAATCCTTTTTTACATATCTTTTACATTTATAGTGACAGAATGGAGAGTTCAAATTAGAAAAAAAATGAATGATGCTGATAATGTTAGAGGTCAAAAATCTATTGATAGTTTATTAAATTATGAAACAGTAAAATACTTTAATAATGAAAATTTTGAATCTTCAAATTATGATAAATCTTTAGAAGAATATGAAAAATTTGCTATCAAAAGTGCAATAAGTTTAAATTTTTTAAATTTAGGACAAGCATTAATTATCACTATTGGAATAATTGTAATGATGGTCCTAACCGTATATGAAATTCAATCAAATAAAATGAGTATTGGTGATTTCATTATAGTCAATACCTATTTAATTCAATTATCTATTCCCTTAAACTTTATAGGTTTTGTATATTGGCAAATCAAACAATCTTTAGTTGATATGGAAAATATGTTTACTCTTTTAAATGAAAAAACAGAAATAACAGACAATATTCATGCAAAAGATTTAATAATTTCAGATGCATCAGTTACCTTTAAAAATGTTTCTTTTCATTATGATGAAAAAAGAAAAATTATTAAAGATATATCTTTTAAGATTTATCCTAATCAAACTGTCGCAATAGTGGGACCTACTGGTGCAGGAAAATCAACAATAAGTAAAATTTTTTTTAGATTTTTTGATCCTATCTCTGGGTCAATATTAATTGATAATCAAGATATAAGAAAAGTAACACAAAAATCTCTTCGCGAACAAATTGCTGTAGTACCTCAAGATACTGTCTTATTTAATGAAACTTTATTTTATAATATTTCTTATGGCAATCCAAATTCCTCTAAAGAAGAAATTGTTCAAGTTACAAAAATGGCAAAATTACATGACTTTATTGAGAACCTACCTGATGGATATAATACTATAGTTGGAGAAAGAGGTTTAAAACTTTCTGGTGGTGAAAAACAACGAGTTGCTATAGCAAGAGCCTTACTAAAAAAACCTAAAATTTTCTTTTTTGATGAAGCCACTTCTTCGTTAGATACAAAAACAGAAAAAGAAATTCAAAATAATCTTGAACATTTATCAAAAAATATAACAACCATAATAATAGCTCATAGACTTTCTACTGTTAAAAATGCTGATAATATAATTGTATTAGATAATGGAGAAATAGCTGAGACAGGAAATCACAGAAGATTATTAGAGCTTAATGGTTTATATTCAAACCTTTGGAAACAACAAGAAAAAAACTTTAAAGATAAGTAATGAAAAAAAAGATGATTTTTTTTTTAGAAAATGTACAAGTTGTAAAGTTTCAAATAACTAAATGAGCACACCTAAAGAAAAAAAATTTTACATGCCTCCTGAATGGCATCCACATACATGTTGTTGGATGCAATGGCCTTATAATAATCCTAAACATGATGGATATGGAACTGTTCCCTCTTGGTCTCATTTTGATTTTGACAAAGGTCGACTAGCATGGTCTAATGTGGCTAATTCTATTGCTAAATTTGAAAAAGTTAAAATGATTGTTCATCCTGATGAAATATCAAAAGCAAAGAAATTGTTAAATTCTGAAATTGAAATTATTCAACTAAAAATTGATGATTGTTGGGCAAGGGATAGTGGAGCTATTTTCTTATTAAATAAAGAAAATAAACTTGGTGGTATTGATTGGGAATTCAATGGATGGGGTAAATTTAAACCTTTTGACTCTGACAATAAAGTTGCGAAATTTATGATAGAAAATTCATCAGCTACTTATTTTAAAAATAATATGATCTTAGAAGGAGGTTCTATTCATGTTGATGGAGAAGGAACACTTTTAACCACAGAACAATGTTTGCTTAATAAAAATAGAAATCCACAATTATCTAAGGAAGAAATTGAAAAAAATTTAAAAGAATATCTAAATGTAAATAAAGTAATCTGGCTTAAGAGTGGCACTGACGAAGGAACGGATGGTCATGTTGATAATATTGCCTGTTTTGTAAAACCTGGAGTTGTTATGGCTTTATCCTGTAAAGATAAAAGTGATCCTTTTTTTGAAAAAATTAATGAAAATTTAGAAATATTAAAAACATCAACTGATAATAAGGGTAGATTAATAAATGTCATTGAATTAGAAATGTCTTATAAAAGACTTATACCAAATAATGATGAACCAAGTTCTTATATAAATTACTATATTGCAAACAATGGAATAGTAATGCCGAGTTTTGATGATCAAAAAGCAGATTTAAATGCTCAATCTATTATAGAATCAGTCTTTCCTGATAGGAAAATTATTGTTATTAATGGAATTGATATTTGTTTGGGCGGAGGTAATGTTCATTGTATAACTCAACAACAACCTCTAAGTTCATAATAGATAAAGAGAGAAAAATATGAAAATCAAAGTTGCTGCAACTCAAATGTCTTGCACTTGGGAAATTGAAGAAAATATTTCAAAAGCAAAAAAACTTATTTATGAAGCAGCTAAAAAAGGTGCGAATATAATTTTACTTCAAGAATTATTTCAAACTCCATATTTTTGCATTCAATATGATGAAGAAATTTTTAAGTTAGCACAGACTTATGAAAATAATAATGTTCTAAAAGAAATGTCAAGTTTAGCAAAAGAATTAAATGTTGTGCTTCCAATTAGTTTTTTTGAAAAAGACAACAATGCATATTTTAATTCTATTGCAGTAATTAATTCAGATGGAAACATACTTGGTAAATATCGTAAATCTCACATACCTGACGGTGCTGGTTATTTAGAAAAATACTATTTTAATCCGGGCAATACTGGTTTTGAAGTATGGGATACAGCTTTTGGAAAAATTGGTATTGGTATCTGTTGGGATCAATGGTTTCCAGAAGCTGCAAGAATTATGGCACTTAAAGGAGCTGAAGTACTATTTTATCCTACAGCAATTGGTGATGAGTTAATGAGTGAATATGACAGCTCCGGAGCATGGCAAAGAGTTATGCAAGGTCATGCAGCTGCAAATATAATGCCAGTAGTGGCATCTAATAGAATTGGTTCTGAGTCAGTAAAAGGTCAAGTTAATGGATTTTATGGAAAGTCTTTTATTTGTGATCGATCAGGTAAAATTATTAAAGAAGCATCAAAAGAAAAAGAAGAAATTATTTTGGCAGACATAGATACTGAAGAAAATCATTTATTTAGAAGAAATTGGGGACTTTTTAGAGATAGAAGAACAGATTTGTATAAAGAGATATTAACTCTTGAAGGTAAAATTAAAGATTAAGATACCATTTATATTCAATATCAGAAATTTCAGAACGAAAAGATTCGATTTCCTTTCTTTTTAAATCAGCATACATTGTTACATATTCTTTTGAATAATAATCAATACAAAATTTTGAGTCTTCAAATAACCCAATAGCTTTTTCAATTGACTTGGGCATTTCAGGATCGGGGTCAGTGCAAGCATTATCAATTCTCAATTTTGTAGGAGATAGTTTATTTATAAGACCATAATGAATTCCAGATAAAATAGCCGAAAGAACTAAATAAGAATTAGCTTCAGCTCCTGCTACTCTATGTTCAATCCTTTTAGATTTTTCATCACTTCTTGGTATTCTAAAAGCTACTGATCTATTGTTGGGACCCCATGAATTATTTACAGGAACAAATTGATCAGGCTCAAAACGTCTATAAGAATTTACATTAGAAGCAAAAATTAAAAAATTATCATATAATGTCTTTTGTAAACCACCAATTGCATAATGTAATTGTTCACTTCCCTCATCTTTATCTCCAGAAAAAATATTTTGATTTTTTTCATCAAACAAACTTATATGAACATGCATACCACTGCCTGTTTGCTCAATAAATGGTTTAGAAATAAAACTTGCCTCATAATCATGTTTAATTGCAGTTTCCTTTATTACTCTTCTAAGCAAAGCAGAGTCATCTGCAGCTTTAAGAATATCATTGGTATGATTTAAATTTATTTCAAATTGTCCTGGAGCAAATTCTGATGAGGCAGTTGATGCAGGAATATTTTGTATTTTACAAAATTCATTAACATCTTCTAAAAAATCATAAAATTCATCTAATTCTCGCATTCCATAAACCTGAGTTCCTTCACTCTGTTTATTAGTTTCATTTGATATTGCTGGTTCTGGTTTTTCAGAAATATTTTTTCTTTTTTTAAAAAGATAAAATTCTAATTCAAAAGCAACTTTAAATTGTAAATTTAAATCTTCAATTCGACTTAAAACGCTAGCAAGTACATTTCTTGGATCTATAATAGAGCTATATCGTGAATCATCTTGAATTGTTATCAAAACTTGCCCTAAAGAATCTTTATGCCATGGCATTTTTTTTAAGGTTCCAGCTACGGGAAAATAAGTTGCATCTGGATCTCCATCAGTAAAACCTCTTCCAGCTGCATCAGGACAATAGCCAGTAACATCTAATAAAAAAGTAGAATAACAAAATTGAATTCCTGACTTAAAAAGTTTTTGAGCATCGTTAATAGGCAATCTTTTGCCTCTAATAACGCCTGATAAGTCGCTTAAAATAGCATCAATATATTTAATTTCAGGATTTTTTTCTTTAAAAGAATCAAATTCATCGATTGTTGCTAGTAAAACTTTGTTATTTTGAAAAGTCATATATTTTTATATGAAAAAATTAATTGAATGTCTATTTAATTAAACTAAAGTAATATCTATGGAGCTACATTATATATCAGCTGTTGAAGCTATAAAAAAATTCAAAGATAAATCATTATCTCCAGTAGAGCTTATAAATTCTATCATTGAAAGATCTGAAAAGATTAATCCTAAAATAAATGCTCATAACTTTACTTTTTATGAAAAAGCAATTGAATATGCAAAAAAATCAGAACAAAAATATTTAACAAATTCCTCAACTCTACCGTTAGAAGGAATACCTGTTGCTATTAAAGATGAAGAAGACATCAAAGGTCAGCCAAATACTAATGGCTCGTTGATATTAAAAGATCATATAGCTAATCGAACTATGATTGATATTGAAAGAATTGTTAATTCTGGAGCAGTTATCCATTGTAGAACAACTACCCCAGAATTTTCTACTACCTCTTTCACTCATTCAAAATTATGGGGTGTTACAAGAAATCCATGGAATTTAGATTATACACCTGGCGGTTCTTCCGGAGGGTCAGGTGCATCTTTGGCTGCAGGATGTTCAACTCTAGCAACTGGTTCTGATATTGGAGGATCAATAAGAATACCCGCTTCTGCTTGTGGTTTAGTTGGGTTTAAGCCTCCTCATGGTCGAAATCCTCAAGAAGCACCTTTTAATCATGATCAATATTGTGTGGTTGGCCCAATGGCAAGAACAGTTAAAGATTGTGCTCTAATGCAAAATGTAATGTCAGGACCACATCCCAAAGACATTACTAGCTTAAAACCTAAATTAAATATCCCTGATGAATTTGAAAATATTAAAAATTGGAAAATAGCTTATTCAATGGATCTTGGTTTTTTTGAAATTGATAAAGAGGTAGAAAAAAATACACTCAATATAATTAATAAATTAAAAGAATTAGGTGCACAAGTTGAAGAAGTTAAAATAAAATGGAATAAAAAAGAGCTTGAAGATACTTGTTATAATTACTATGCCCATCTTTTTGCCAATTTTGTTGCAGAATTAATTCCTAAATATGAAGAAGAACTGACAGATTACGCAAGAGATGTTGGCTCAACAGCTAGAATTATCAATAAAGCATTAGTGGAAAGAAAAAAAATCAATCATCCGACTATGGGAGTTGATCTTGGTATGACATTATATGAATGTAATAAAGTAGCTGGTAAAATGTATGAAGAGTTTGGTCCTATAATACACAAATATGATGCTTTTGTTTGCCCTACCTTATCTATCCCTGCTGTTAAGGCAGACATTAATCTGTTTAAAGATAAAATATTAATAAATGGAAAAAAAATAAATTCGCCTGATCTTGGATGGACTTTGTGTTATCCTTTTAATATACTCTGTCGATTACCAGTGTTGTCAATCCCCTCAGGAATAGCTGGTAATGGTGTTCCTACTGGAGTACAAATAGTTGGCAAACCTTATGATGATATACCCGTTTTCCAAGCAGGATATCAATTAGAACAGATAGAGCCATGGTTTCAAAACAATAAATTAAAACCTAATTTATAAAAATTGTTATTTTTTATTGAAATTTTCTCAAATTGTTGTTCATATAGCAATTAATTAATTTTTTTATTGGGGGTAAAATGCCTAAATACTATGAAACTAAAAATTTTTTAGTTAAAACTTTAGGAGTGGCAATATTAACGGTTTTTATGGCCGTATTATTTTCCACTTCAAAGGTTTTTGCTGATGAGCCTGGAAGTGTTTTTCTTTGGGGCGGATATGATGATGATGGTCTGTTTGGATCATATGTAGAAGAACATGGATCACCTGAATACTCAACATTTGGTGATGCTGAAGAAGGTTTACAAAAATTAAAAGCTGGTTTTGAAGTTGATTTAGCTTGGCCATGCCAAGGTGAAATAGCTCGTTGGGTAAGAGCTGGAGTACTTGAACCATTGGACACTTCTCGAATAGATAACTGGGATGATATGTTCCCTGAAGTCAGAGATCTACCAAGCGGTATTGTGGATGGTAAGAACTATTTTGCACCTATCGATTGGGGTGATACAACTTTATTTTACATGGCTGATCGAGTTCCGTGGATGAATGCTGATAATGAAAGTTTTGATCTAATGGAAGATCCAAGAGTAAAAGGTAAAGTTGGTATATTAGACTCTGCTGCTGACTCATTATTTTTAATGATGCATCATCTTGGAATTGATATCAGAGAAAAGGATCAATTAACTAAAGCTGCTATTGATAAAGGTATCAATAAGTTTCGTGAAATGAGAGATAACGGACAAATTCGTGCGTTCTTCGGAGACACTTCTTCAATGGTAGAGGCGTTAGGTAACGAAGAAATAGATGTAGCTCTTGGTTGGAACGAAATTGCATGGAATGCTGGAGCGAAAATGATGCAACCTGCTAATGGAACAATGACTTGGGCTTGCGGACTTGCAATTGTTAAAGGTGCAGACCTTGATAAAGCATATGCAATGATTAACGGAGCTACTAGTCCAGAAACTTCAGCTTACTTACTTAGTGAGTGGGGTTATGGCCATTCAAACAAGAAAGGTTTTAGCACCATCACTGCTGATGAATTAGCTGAGCGTGGAGTAGCATCTAATCCTGCAGAACACCTTTCAAATGGAATGTTCTCTGTGATGCCTTCAGATGAAGTAACTGATTATATGGAAGCTCAATGGGCTGAAATGGTTGCTGGCGGTTAATCAAAGATTAGTTCAATATCAAAATAGCCTGCTCTCTTTCTGAGGCAGGCTATTTTTTATTTAATAAAGAAATATCTTCTAAACTAATACTTATAAAGCATTTATTATTTTCAAAAGATTGATTATCAAAATGTTGTGAAGAAACAGTGATTAGTTGTTCTATTCCTTTCGTTTCAACGTAAAATCTAGTCATTTCTCCTAAATAAGAAGTCTGACTAATCTTAGCATCAAGACAGATATCCCAGTCAGATTTCACTTTAGAAATCATCATTGATTCTGGACGAACACTGCAAACAACATCAGAAGAATTTGTTGCTATATTTAAATTATTTTTAATTTTAAACACTCCCAATTTTTCGATCGAAACGTTGATGAATTCTCCATCACTTGATTTAGTTTCAGCTTTAAGGAAATTTGTTTCACCAATAAAGTCACTTACAAATATATTTTTTGGATTCTTATAAAGTTCATTTGGTGCTGATAATTGCTGAATTTTTCCATCGTTCATAACTGCAACTCTATCTGACATACTTATAGCTTCTTGTTGATCGTGAGTAACGAATACAAAAGTAATTCCAATATTTTTTTGAAGAGTTCTTAATTCTAATTGCATTTCATCTCTTAGTTTTTTATCTAAAGCTCCAAGAGGTTCATCTAATAATAAAACTTTTGGTTGCCTTACTAATGCTCTTGCAAGAGCAACACGCTGTCTTTGACCACCAGATAATTGATTACTAAATCTTTCTTCATAGCCCTCAAGCTTAACCAATGAAAGAACTTCTTTAACGCGTTTACCTATTTCATCATTGCTTAAGCCAAGTTTTCTTAGTCCAAATTGAATATTTTTTTCTACGTTAAGGTGAGGAAAAATTGCATAGTTTTGAAAAACCATATTTGTAGGTCTTTTGTCTGGTGGTAATGCAGTAATATCTGTTCCATCAATTAATAGATTTCCTGAAGTAGGATATTCAAATCCTGCCAACAACCTTAACAATGTTGTCTTACCACATCCAGAAGGTCCTAAAAGAGAAAAAAATTCGCCTTCTTTAATTTCAAATGAAACATCATCAACTGCTTTTACATCTGCAAAGTGTTTTGAAATATTATTGATCTGTATAAATGAATTGTTCATAATTTATTATAATTTCATAGCTATATCTTTCTTTGCTTTACCTTGTCCAACATTTCTTAACCAGAATGCTAACAAAACAATAAAAGTAGTAAAAACAATTATTACTGCTCCCAAAGCCAGTACGTGAGGTAACTTTTGAACAAATCTCATTTGACCCCACATATACATTGGAAGTGTTGCATCACTTCCAGTTAAAAAGAATGCCAGAATAAATTCATCAAAAGAAATTATGAAACTTAGAAGAAGAGCTGCAACTATTCCAGGCAAATACAATGGAAATGAAACTCTAAAAAATGTTCCCCATGCATTCTCTCCTAAATCTCTAGAGGCCTCTTCAAGTGAAAAATCAAAACCTTCGATACGAGCTATAAGTATTAACATTGCAAAAGGTGTACAAAATAAAGTGTGACCAATTGTGACTGGAACGAGACCTAATTTAAATCCAAGATTAACCCAAATTATAAGTATAGCTACAGCCAAAATAATTTCAGGTATCAAAAATGGCATCATTATACCTCCATAAGAGATCTTTTCCCCTCTAAATTTATATCGAGCAAATGCCTTTGCAGCAAAAAGTGCAATTGTTGTGCTAATGACACTCGCAACTACTCCTACTTTTATACTCGCCCATAGAGCCTTATGTAGATTTCTTTTTGACCACATCTCTTCGTAGTGTTCCGTTGTAAATCCAGCGAGAGGGAATGACATATAATTTGCGTCGTTAAAACTAAATATAGGCAAGAATAAAACTGGCACATACAGAAACCCAAAATATAAAAGAGTATAAATCAGTAATGTATTATTTTTTTCGTTCATTTTTAAGTTAACCTTTGTGTTAGTTTTTTTGTTACATTCGAAACAATTATAGTTATGAGCACAACAGTTGTTAACATAATTGTAGCTGAAGCTGCACCAAGAGGAATATTATTTATTTTTCCAAAATAAGCCTGAATCATATTTGAAAGCATGCGACCATCAGTTCCTCCAAGTAAAGCTGGAGTTACATAATCACCTACTGTTGGAATAAATATGATTAATATTGCACCTATTACACCAGGTAACGATAATGGAAATGTAATTTTCCAAAATACTTCAAATCGAGAGAGCCCAAGATCCCTTCCAGCTTCAATAAAAGAAAAATCAATTTTTTCTAACGAAACATATAAAGGTAGTAACGCAAACGCTGCCCATGCATGAGTTAAAGTAATAACTACTGCGGTCTCTGAATACATTAAGAATGTAAGAGGTTCGCTAAGAATTCCAGCATTAATCAATGAAGAGTTTATCACTCCTTTTGTTCCAAGGATAATTTTCCAAGAGAATACTCTTAATAAATAAGAAGTCCAAAAAGGTAAAGTAAGTAAAACAAGCCACAGCATTTTGTTTTTTTTGACATAAAAAGCGATGTAATAACAAACTGGGTATGCTGTTATAAGTGTAATTAGTGTTACGAGAAATGATATTTTAATTGATTTTATTAGAAGTGTGACCAATAATTTTTTTTGAAAGAAATCAATATATCTTTGAAATGTAAAAGTATAATCAATCTCCATCATACTAACTTGAGTAAACATACTAAAGCTCAGCATTAGGGCCATTGGGACGATCATAGCTAAAATAACTAAAATTAAAGCTGGTGATAATAAAGAATAGGCTTTAACATTATCATGTTTTGCATAAATTTTTTTCAAAAAGCCTATCATATTTTCTTTTACAGCTCCTTATTTATTCAATTAAAGATTTCAAACCTCTTTTATAAAGAGAATTTGCAATTATTATTCTATGAATTTCACTTGTCCCTTCCCAAATACGATCGACTCGTAGTTCCCTATAGTATCTTTCAGCAACATTTTCCCTCATATATCCTCTTCCACCAAAAATTTGTACTGCACGGTCTGCAATTTTGTTAGCCATTTCAGAGGCTAATAATTTTATCATGGAACATTTTCCGTGTAAAATTTTAACATCTTGATTTGAATCATGAGCTTTGCATATTTCATAGAGCATTAATCTAGTTGAAGCTAATTCATTGACACAATCTGCAAGCATAAATTGTATTGCTTGATAATTTGATATTTTATCTCCAAAAGACTCTCTTTCTTTTGCAAAAATTGTTGCTTCATCAATTAATCTCTCGGCTGCCCCACAGCATCTAGCTGCTATTCCTAATCTTTCATGTCTAAACCAAGAATGTGTATAGTCCATTCCTATACCTTCATTACCTATTATATTTTTAGAAGGTATAGAAACATTATTAAAACGATAAATACTGTGATGATGAGCATAAGTATGACTAAATTTAGGAGTATCTATTAATTCAATACCTTTTGTATCTTTATCAATTATAAAAAGTGAGTGTTTGTCTTTATTTTGACCAGATTTAATTTTTGCTTGTAAAAAGAAAAAGTTAGCAAGATTTGCACTAGTCACATACCATTTTTCACCATTGATTATGTATTGATCTCCCTTTTTTTCAGCTGTAGTTTCTATAGAGCCATCTACATCAGAGCCTGCACCTTTTTCAGTAATTGCATAACATTCTTTTTTTGTTCCATTTAAAAGTGGCTTTAAATAATTTTCTTTTTGAAAGTCATTGAAATTTACTTCCATCCAATCTTGAGCTTCTGAAAAACACCAACATAAAGCATTAGTAACACGACCAAATTGTTCCCAAATAATCATTTGTTCAAACATATTTAATCCCAGTCCTCCATTTTCTTTTGATATTCCCATACCAGGAAGTCCTAGAGAAATTGCAATATCTCGATGTTTTTTTTCTATATCTTTTGGTAATTCTCCATCATTTTTTTCAGCATGAACTTCCCAAGGTATAAGTTCATCATTAACAAATTTTCTTATTTTTTTTTGCCACTCTAAGGCCTTAGGGGTCATTCCACTATACATATCTATAAAATATTTTTAAATTGTTTTGGAAAATTTGACTTAATAAATTCAAAGCAAATTTTTTTTGACTGTACTTTATTAAAAGTATCAGGATCTTCTAATTGATCTAACCATAAACCCATTATTAAAGCTTGAAAACCTCTAGCTATGTTTTTTTCAGATAATTTAACTTTTTCTTTTTTTATTAAATCTAAAAAGATATTTTCAGTAATTGATTGATAATATAAATCTCGCTCTTTACATATTTGATGATAAGCTGGTTTGTATTTGATTTCGCTAAAAAATGTAAACCAGACAGCTATTTTTTCTCTGGTACATATTTTTTTACTAAAATCATTTTTTATAATTCCTATTATTTTTTTTCTAGGATCATTCCCAGCTTTAGAAATACTCTTTTGAAATGAAAGCAGATATTCATTTGAAATAAATTTTAAAGTCTCAATTAATAGTAGTTCTTTACTTTTAAAATGGAAATTTACTATCCCTTGAGATAATCCTGCTCCTTGAGAGACATCTTGCATTGTTAATTGGTGTATTCCTTTTTTTGATAAATTCTTAATGGTTGAAGATATCAATTTTAAATTACTATTTTTTTTATTTTCTAATCTAATATTTCTGTGTCTCATAAAATTATAAAAACAATGATAGTTTTTCATAAAAAGCTTGATTTTACAAGAAATTTGGTTGAATGGTCATTCAAAGAAATATAAGAAAATACTATGAACAAATCTAAATATGATGTTGCAATTATTGGTGGTGGTCATAATGGGCTCACCACAGCATGTTATTTAGCTAAAGCTGGACTAAAAGTAGTTGTTGTAGAAAAACATGATTATGTGGGGGGAGCAGCTGTAAGCAGAGAGCTTCATCCAGGTTGGACATATTCTAACTGTTCATACGTCTGTAGTTTGCTTAGACCTGAAATTTTTAGAGATTTAGAATTATCTAAACACGGTTTACAAATTATACCTTACGAAGGTAGTGCAAGCATGCTTAATGATGGGAGATTTTACGCACATTACCAAGATCATGATTTAACTTATAGATCTATTGCTCAATTTTCCAAAAAAGATGCTGAAGCCTATGATAGATTTGGAAAAGATGTGATGCGACAGTGTAAAATTATTAAACCTCTTTTAAAGATGACACCTCCTGATCCTACTTCATTTTCTCCAAAGGATATAATGGGTTTATTTGAATTTGCTAAATATTTTGCTGCAAAAGATGAGTTAGGAGGCTTAGGTGAGAAAGAAATATACGATACAATTCGTTTTTGGACAATGAGTGTTAGGGATTATCTCGAAGAATATTTTGAATCAGAAATTGTAAAAGTGCATTTAGCAGGGTCTGCTATCATTGGAACAGCTTTAGGCCCTTATTCTCCAGGCTCTGCATATGTATTGCTACATCATTATATGGGAGAAGTAGATGGTACTGTTGGAGCGTGGGGGTACGCTAGAGGAGGTATGGGTTCAATTACAAAAGCTATGGCATCTTCTTTTAAATCAAAAAATGGAGAAATTAAATCTGGTTCGCCAGTCACAAAAATTCTTATTAAAAATAATAAAAGTTATGGTCTTGTTCTTGAAAATGGAGATGAAATTTATGCTGATAAAATAGTTTCAAACCTTGATGTCAAAAGAACCTTTTTAAAAGTTGTTGAGGAAAAAGAATTACCCAATGATTTTTACAAAGCAGTAAAAAATTTTAAAATCAGAGGATCTTCAGGAAAGTTAAATATTGCTCTTGATGATCTACCTATTTGGAAAAGTATTCCAGAGGGTGATCCAGCTGGAACAGGTGACTTACATATAACTCAGAATATTGAAGAGATGGAGGGAGCATATGATGATTGGAAAGATGGTAAGTGGTCTCAATTTCCATATGTTGATATGTGTATTCCAAGTATAAATGATCCCACTATGGCCCCTCAAGGAAAACACTATATGTCTGTTTTTATTCAATATGTTCCTTACAATTTAGCAGATGGAGGATGGACAGAAGAAAAGCGTCTTGAATTTGGCAAACATGTGATGGGTAGGATTGGAAATTATTCAACAAACTTCAATGATATCATTAATCATGCAGAAATTAGAACTCCTAAAGAATTAGAAGCTGAAGTTGGTTTAACAGAAGGAAATATTTTTCAAGGTGAGCTTACTATGGATCAGTTAATGTTTAACCGCCCTGTACCTGGTTATGCTCAATATAAAACGCCTATAAAAAATCTTTATATGTGTGGTTCTAGCACTCATCCTGGCGGAGGAGTAATGGGAGCACCTGGAGCAAATGCTGCAAGAGAAATATTAAAAGATTTAAACAAAAAGATATCAACACATTATATATGAAAAAATTTGATGTAATAATAATTGGAGGTGGACATAATGGTTTAGTTGCATCTTCATATCTAGCCAAAAAAGGTAAAAAAGTTTTGGTAATTGAAAAAAATGAACATGTTGGAGGATTAGCGGAATATGCAAATTCACTGAGTTGTATTTCTCCTATCATTAAAAAAGAATTAAATATCAATATTCCTAATATTAAAGATACAGATTACATTATATCTCTTGAAGATAATCAAAATCATACAATCTTAGAGGATAAAAACGGTAAGCTATCTTTTGTAAAAACGAATGCTGATGAAGATGATCAGAAAACATTTTTATCAATTATTAATAACTACAAATTATTTTCAAAAACTCTTGGATCTTTTATGCATCAAAAACCCCCAAGAGTTAAATCAGGAAAAAGGTCAGACTTATTTCAATTAATGTCCATGGGATGGAAAATTAGAAAATTAGGTAAAAAAAATATGCGAGAGCTATTAAGAGTAATTGGTTTAAATATTGCTGATGATTTAGAGGATAATTTAAATAACGATAACTTAAAGGGTTTATTGTCCCATGAATCAGTTTTAGGCTCAAACTTGGGTCCTAGATCTCCTGGCTCAATATTGACTTTACTTTATAAGCAAGCAATCAATGATAATATTTTTAATTTGAAGAAGATAGAAGTTACAAACTATATTAATCAATTAGAAGATTGTTGTAAAAAAAATACAGTAGAAATAATTAAATCCTCTGAAGTTAGAAAAATAGTAACTAAAAACAACTCTGTTACTGGTATTCAATTAAATAATAATGAGGTTATAGAATCAGCATGCGTTATGTCTAATGCTGACCCCAAAACAACTTACTTAAATTTATTAGGCGCAGAAATATTAGATACTGATTTTATTAGAAGAATTAAAAATTTTAGAAACAAGGGAAATGTTGCTAAACTTGAATTAGTTTTAGAAAATGAGATTAATATTAAAAATATTGATAAGAAAATGTATGGAAAATTTATTTACGCCCCAAATATAAAATACATAGAACATGCATTTAATGCCAATAAGTATAATCATTATTCTAAAAATCCATGTTTGGAATTTTATGTTAATGATAACACTTTGTCAGCAAACATTTACTATGTTCCATATTTAATTAATGCTAGTCATCAAGAAAATGAAATAATTGAAAAGTGTGTTGCTGTTTTAAGTAAATTTATTCCAGATATGAATATAAGAAAACAAGAACTTATTACTCCAAATCAAATGGAGGAAAAATATAATATATCTGGTGGTCATTGGCATCATGGTGATTTAGAAATAGATCAATTACTAATGATGAGACCTTTTTATGGATCTTCTCAATATTCAACTCCTGTTAACGGTTTATATTTATGCAGTGCTGGCACTCATCCTGGAGGAGGTTTAACTGGTATCAACGGTCTTAATGCAGCAAAAAAAATAGTAGAGGACTTAAAATAATGAATAAAGAAAAAATTTCATATAAAAAACCTCTATTAGAAACACCTTTTCATAAAAGAACATCTGAGCATTGTTATGCAAATGATTGGTATAGATGGGCTGGTTACAAAGTTGCCAAAGAATACTCCTCAACTGAACTTGAATATACTTCAATGAGAAACACTGCAGGAGTAATAGATATAACTCCAATGCATAAATATGAAATTAAAGGTAAAGATGCAAAAAAATTTATTAATAAATTAATTACAAAAAATATTACTAATATTCAATCTAATCAAGTAGCCTACGGCATATGGTGCAATGAAGATGGAATGGTGATTGATGATGGAACAATATTTTGCTTAAACGAAAATCATTATAGAATTTTTTGCGCTGAGAGAAATCTTAATTGGTTTTGTGATACAGCTACTGGATTTAATGTAACTATTGAAGATATAAGCTCATCAATTGCTGCTTTAGCTTTTCAAGGTCCTTTATCTTGTAAAATTTTAAATCTTTTAAAAGTAGAAAATATAGAAAACCTTAAACCTTTTCATTTTGATAATTACAAACTTGAAAATCAAAATGTCACAATTTCAAGAACAGGCTTTTCTGGAGATTTAGGTTATGAAATATGGTGTGACCCTTCTCAGGCTATCGATGTATGGGACAGCTTATTTAAGTTTAACAGAGATTATAAAGTACTTGCTGCTGGAATGAACTCACTTGAGATGGTGAGAATTGAAGCAGGATTTATCCAACCAAATGCAGATTTTATGTCTGCAGAACAGGCTTTAAGACCAAATAGAATGAGAAACCCATATGAATTAGGTTTAGGTTGGTTAGTAAATCTAGATAAAGAGTATTTTACTGGGAAACAGGCTTTAATTAGACACAAAGAAAAGGGGCCTGAAAAAAAACTTGTAGGATTGGATGTTGAGGGAGATAAGCCTGCTGTGGGATCTGTCCTCTATGATAATAGTAAGAAAAATATAGCCAAAGAAATTGGTATAGTGACAGCAGCAATGTGGTCCCCTGTTCTTAAATCTAATATTGCAATTGGATTTGTTAACAAAGAATATTATAAGTTAGGATCTAATGTTTATGCTGAAATTTACCATCCAGAAGAATTGGATTATAGAAAAATTTGGGCTGAATGCAAAGTGGTAAAAAAGCAATTTTTTAACAATCCAAGAAGGAATGCTATTCCTGCATTTATATAGGATAGATATTATATGGAATTTAATCTTTCAGAAGAACAGAATCTTTTAATTGATACTACTAAATCATTCGTAAAAGCAGAATTATTGCAACATGAAGAACTATTAGAAAAAACAAATAATTTACCAAAAGAATTATATGATGAAATTAAGAAAAAAAGTATTGAAGCAGGCTTATATGCTTGCAATATGCCAACTGAACATGGTGGTGGTGGCTTAAATGCTTTTGATTTAACCTTGGTTGAAAAACATCTAGGATTTGCATCACTTGCTTTAGCAGAAATTGCTTGGAGACCACAAAATATCTTAATGGCCTGCGAAGGTGAACTAGTAGATGAATACTTAAAACCGGCTATTACTGGAGAGAGAAAAGATTGTATTGCTATGACTGAACCTGGCGCTGGTTCAGATTTAAGAGGTATGAAAACGAAAGCAGTTAAAGATAGAAATGATTGGATTATTAATGGAACAAAACATTTTATATCTAATGCTCACATCTCTGACTTTGTTGTTCTTTTTGCTTCAACAGGTGAAGATGATAAAGGTAGAAATTCACTTTCTTGTTTTTTAGTTGATTTAAAACAAAAAGGAGTTGAAGTTGCTAAAGGATATGACTGTGTCTCTCACAGAGGATATGTAAATAATATTATACATTTTAATGATTGTAGAATTCCTGGAAAAAATATTCTTGGAGAAAAAGATAAGGGTTTTGAATTAATGAATGTTTGGTTGGAAGCTACTAGATTAACTGTTGCGGCTACATCGGTATCTAGAGCAGAAAGAGCTTTTGATATCGCTTTGGATTGGTCAGCTAATAGAAAACAATTTGGAAAAGTCATTGGAAAATTTCAAGGTGTTTCATTTAAACTAGCTGATATGGCTACAGAAATTAAATTAGCAAATTTAATGTTAATGGAATCAGCTTGGAAGATTGATCAAAAAACATTAACTTCCCAAGATGCTGCAATGACAAAATTATTTTGCACTGAAATGTTAAGCAGAGTTTCAGATGAAGCAATTCAAATTTGTGGTGGAATGGGATTAATGGCAGATATACCTCTTGAAAGAATATGGCGTGATGCAAGAATAGAAAGAATTTGGGAAGGGACAAGTGAAATTCAACGGCATATTATTTCACGTTCTTTATTAAGACCCCTTGGAGCATAATCTTTGAACTTAAAAAAACTTTTTAGACCAAAAAGCTTGGCTATAATAGGAGGCTATTGGGCAGACTTTGTTTATGATGGTAACAAAACTATTGGTTATAAAGGTAAAGTTTGGCATATAAATCCTTCACGAAAAAGCACCAAAAGAAAAAAATATTATAAAAATATTAAAGATCTACCAGAAATACCTGATTGTGTTTATCTTGCCGTTTCAAGAGATCAAACTGTAAAATTAATTAAAGATATATCTAATATGGGTGTTGGAGGAACAGTTTGCCTGGCTTCAAGATTTTCTGAACTTAATTCAAAAGAAGGAAAAGATAAAACTAATGAACTTATAAAAAACTCTGGTAAGATGCCTTTTCTGGGACCAAATTGTTATGGATTTATCAATTATTTAGATAAAATTTCTGTATGGTCAGATCAAGTTTCTGGGAAACCAACAAAAAAAGGTGTTGCTATTATATGTCAGAGCGGAACAATTGGTAATACTATTAGTTTTAACAATAGATCTTTGCCTATTGGCTACATAATTTCTTTAGGTAATCAATCAAAAATAACCATTGAAGATGCAATTAATTATGCCCTTGATGATAACAGAGTAACCGCCATTGGTATTTACGCCGAAAGTTTTACTAATACTGCAAAATTAATTAAAGTATTTAAAAAATCTAAGTTAAAGAACATACCTATAGCTATAGTCAAAGTAGGCAGATCTAAAATTGCATCTAAAACAATTCTAACACATACTGGCTCTCTTAGTGGGAAAGAAGATATTTATGATTCTTTGTTTCAAAGAATGGGGGTAGCAAAATGCAATACATTAGGCGAATTATGTGAAATTTTAAAATTATTTCATACACATGGAGTTTTAAAAGATGATCAAATTTCAATAATGGGACCATCTGGAGGAGATATGGCTATGATAGGAGATGTGGCAGAATCTTTATCATTAAAATTTGGCAAAATACCTCCAAAAATAAAAAATGATTTAAAAAAAGTTAATCACCCAAGCGTGATAATATCAAATCCTTTTGATTTACAAACATACAATTGGAATGATCCTGAGAATCTAGAAAAAACATTTAAATTAATATTCAAAACAAATTTTGCTTTAAATGCACTGATGTTAGATCTTCCAAATGTAGAAGATTGTGATACTGAAGAGTGGGATGCAATAGTTGATAAATTTATAAAATCTTCAAAAATAAAAAAAAATGGAGCAATTATTTCTTCACTTTCAGATACTCTTCCAAAATATTTAAGAGAAAAATGTCTAAAGTATAACGTTGTTCCTCTTCAAGGCATGTCAGAAAGCTTATTAGCTATAAGTAATTCAATAAAAATTGGCAAAGTATGGAAGAATTTTGCTGGTATAAAAATTCCTGAGAAAATACCAAATCTTAAAAAGAAAATAAAAACATATTCAGAATATGAATCAAAGTTAATTTTAAAGAAAAACAAAATACCTATTCCAAAATCCTTAGTTACAAATAAAAAGAATATATTGCGTGATTCTAAAAAAATTGGATTTCCTTTAGTGGCAAAAATAAATTCAAATACAGTTTTTCATAAAACTGAAATTGGAGGTGTTGTAACAAATATTAATAGTGAAAAAGAATTAAAGAAAAAAACAAATAAATTTACTGGTAATATCTTAATTGAAAAAATGATAACTGATAATGTCTTTGAAATGATTATAGGAATAAAAAACGATAATGAATTTGGTCCTACTATAATTTTAGGAGCTGGAGGAATTTATACTGAATTATTTAAAGATACAACCACCCTACTCTTACCTTTAACTAAAAGAATGATTATGGAAGAGATAAAAAAACTAAAATTTAGTAAAATATTATTTGGTTTTAGAGGAAAAAATAGTGGTGATTTAGATGCTTTAGTTTGTTCAATATTAAAAATTGCTAAATTTGCTGAAAATAATTATGATAAAATTTCAGAAGTTGATATAAATCCATTAATAGTTTGTAAAAAAGGCAAAGGGGTGTTTGCTGTAGATGCATTAATACATTATTTTAAATAATTATATGAATAAACCTATAAAAACTAAAATTGAAGGATCAATATTAGAAGTAACAATTGATCGTCCAAAAGCGAACGCTATAGACTCTAAAACTAGCATAATATTAGGAGATATTTTTGCTGATTTTAGAGATAATCCTAAACTTAAAGTTGCTATAATAACTGGAGGTGGTGAAAAATTTTTTTCTGCTGGATGGGATCTTAAAGCTGTAAATGAAGGAGAAGCTGCTGATGCAGATTATGGCGTAGGTGGATTTGGAGGATTGCAAGAATTACCAAATATGAATAAACCTATTATTTCTGCTGTTAATGGTATTGCGTGTGGAGGTGGTTTTGAAATCATGATTTCAGCAGATATTATTATTGCTGCAGATCACGCTACTTTTGCTTTACCTGAAATTAATGTTGGTGTCATAGCTGATGCGGCAACTATAAAACTAAGAAGAAGAATTCCCTATCATGTAGCTGTCGAATTTTTAATGACAGGTAGGTGGATGGATGTCAAAGAAGCAAAGCACTGGGGTTTAGTTAATGAAATAGTTGATAAAAAAGATTTATTAAAAAGATCCTGGGAAATTGCTGATAAAATTTCAAAAGGGCCTAATTTAATATATTCATCAATCAAAGAAGTTTTAAGAGAAACAGAAAATGAAAAGGAGATACCTTCTTTTGATATTCTTCGATCCTTAGAAACTGTAAAGAAAGTTTATGGAAGTGAAGACTTAAAAGAAGGTGCCTCTTCTTTTGTAAAAAAAACTGATCCAAATTGGAAAGATAAATAGTTAACAATTTTAATTATTTCATTGAATGCTCATTCAGTGAATGATAAAACTACTTAATGAAAAACGATTATATTAGTGAAATTCATAAAAAAGATAGATTAGTTCTTCATCCTTATGAAGATACAAATACAAGAGGAACATATAACCGTAAACTAATTACAAAATCAGATAATATTTATTTATATGATGAAAATGGGACTGAATATATTGATGGTCCTGGAGGAATGTGGTGTAATAATATTGGCCACGGCAATAAGGAAATTGGAGAAGCCGTAAAAAAACAACTTGAAAAATTAGAATATTGTAGTCCTTTTTCAGAATCTACTGAAATATCAGCTGAATTAGCTTCGGTTTTATCAGAGTTATCTCCCGGTGATCTGAATACAGTTTTTTTTACCACCGATGGATCAACTGCAAATGATACTGCTTTAAGATTTATAATGTTTTATAATAATATGCTAGGTCGTCCTAATAAAAAACATATCATTACAAGAAATAAAGCTTATCACGGCAGTACCTATTTAACAGGATCAATAACTGGGAAAGATAGAGAAAAAAATAATTTTGATTTTGAAAAAGATTTTATACATCATTTAAGTGCTCCTTTAGAGTATAGAAGAAAAGATAATCAAACTGTGGAAGAGTTTTGTGATGATCTAGTGAAAGAATTTGAAAATAAAATTCTTGAGCTTGGTTCTGAAAATGTCGCTGCTTTTATAGCAGAACCTATTATGGCATCTGGAGGATGTATTGTTCCACCAGAGGGTTATTTAAAAAGAATTTGGGAAATTTGTAAAAAAAATGATGTACTTTTTATATCTGATGAAGTTGTTACTGGCTTTGGAAGAATAGGTCATTTTTTTGCTTCAGAAAAAGTATTTGGAGTAACACCTGACATTATAACTTGTGCTAAAGGTATCACTTCAGGATATATGCCTTTGGGTGCTGTTTTATTTTCAGATAAATTGCTTAATGATCTTAAAAATGATTCTGCTCTTTTTTTTCATGGATATACATATTCTGGTCACCCCGCTTGTTGTGCAGCAGCATTAAAGAATATAGAAATTATTAAAAGAGATAAAATTCTTGAACATGTTCAAAATATAGAACCTTACTTTCATCAACAATTAAAAAAATTATACGATTTACCAATTGTAGGAGATATAAGAGGCAAAGGACTTATGGCTGGAATAGAATGCGTGATTAATAAAGACAGTAAAGAGGCTCTAGTATTAGATAAAGCTATAGGTTCTAGAATTGATGAAGAGTCATTAAAATTGGGATTAATAATTCGTCCACTTTATCATATATGTGTTTTATCTCCTGCTTTAATTATTTCAAAAAATCAAATTGATACACTTGTAGATAAATTATATTTAGCAATTAAAAATACAATAACACAATTAGAAGTAGAGGGCTTATGGAAAGGTTAAAACTTCTTAATGCTTTCCAATATTAAAAGGTATTTTGACTTTAGTTCAATAAATTCTAGTATAAAATATTTATCTATTGTTGCTTTCTTTACAGGCACAGTTCTTGGTTATTTTTTCACAATAATAGTAATTTTACAAAAATATGCAGGTTATTCAGAATCAACAATTGGTTTAATTGCCTCTAGTTTTTCTTTTGGGTTAATGTCTGCAGGTTTTTTTGTGTCTAAAACTTTAGATAGATTTGGATTATTTAATACATTGATATTTTCAGTATGTATTCAAGCCTTATGTGTTATTTCTATGTTTGTATATTTTAATCCAATAAATTTTGTGATTTGTCATTTTATCATGGGACTTACGGGTGGCATGAATTGGATGACAATGGATACTTGGGTAAATATTGTTTCTAATAACAATAATAGAGGAAAATCTATAGGTTTATATAATTCAGCAATTTCAATTGGTTTTGGTGTAGGGCCATTAATTGTAGCTGTTTTAGGAAGTAAAGGATCTTTACCAATTTTTATATGCTTAATATTAATGGCTTTCAGAATTTTTATGATTATTTTAATAAAAAAACATATCGAAAATGTAGAAATACCTAAGCAAAAGAAACAAATTAGTTTTTCATTCATTGTAATGGCCCCTTTTGTTTTTGTTGCTATATTTATTGGGGGAATTAACGACTCTACTTTTGGTGCTTTATTTCCTGCATTTATGATAAATGAATTCTTTTCTGACAGACAAATTGGTTTCTATTATTTTTTAGGAGCTTTTGCTGGTGTCTTATCTCAACCTTTTGTAGGAGCATTAAGTGATAAAATAGATAAAAGAAAATTAATTTTTATTTTTCTTTGTGGAAATATTATATGGCCACTACTCCTATTAAAAACTATAAACTTAGATTATGCTGTTTACATTTCAGTTATTATATGGGGTTGTTCAAGTATTAGTTTATATACTGTGACTTTGGCCTATTTAGGACAAAGGATAAAAATCAAGGAAATAGCAATAGCTACCTCATTATTCATCATAATATATGAAGCAGGAGAATTCATAGGGCCTATTTCCGTAGGTATAGTTATGGACAGTATGGGAAATAATGGATTTATTTATAGCCTATTAATCTTTACTAGTTTTAGTATAATAATTGGATTTATCAGATCAGTTTTAAAAAATGAAAATAAAAATAATTAAAGCAAAAAAAGAGAATATTAAGGATGTTGGCATTCTATTTGATTTATATAGACAATTTTATAAATATAATCCTGAATTAAAAAAATCTACTAAATATATCAAAGAAAGAATTTCTAAAAAAGATTCAACTATTTTTGTATGCTACCAAGATAAGGAGGCATGCGGATTTGTGCAATTATATGAAACTTTTGATTCCCTTAATATTAATAAAAAATTAATCTTATATGATTTGTTTGTAAAAGAAATTTTTAGAAAAAAAAGAATAGGTAGAAAATTAATGAATACTGCAAAAAAATTTGCAGTTAAAAAGAAAATTAAAATAATAGAACTATCTACTGCAATTACTAATAAGAAGGCTCAATCACTTTATGAATCTCTTGAATATAAAAGAGATAAAGAATATTATAACTATTATTTAGAATTATAAATATGAAAACTGTTAAATTTAATGAAATGAAAGATGGGGATAAAGAAGATTATGAACTTCTTGCTAAATTTGAAGATAAATACATAGAAGGTACGGCTGATAGAGTTATTCGTATTTTAAAAGGTTTAGACAGTTCATTAGGAGGTTATAAAGTTTCTAGATTAGAACACTCTTTACAAACTGCATCAAGAGCACTGAGAGATAATGCATCAGAAGAAATGATAGTCGCAGCCCTATTACATGATATAGGAGATGAAATAGCTCCATTAAATCATTCAGAAATATCTGCAGCAGTATTAAGGCCTTTTGTTGCTGAAAAAACTCATTGGATAGTTCAAAAACATGGATTATTTCAATCTTATTATTATAATCATCATTATGGAAATGATCGAAATTTAAGAGATAAATATAAAGATCATCCTTTTTTTATAGATACTGTTAATTTTTGCTCAAAGTGGGATCAAAATTCTTTTGATCCAAATTATGAAACTATTCCTCTTAAAGATTTTATTCCTTTAGTTTATAAAATTTTTAATAGAGACCCTCATAAACATGTATATTTGGGACTTTAATTATTTTATTTTTTTAATTTATTAATAAGATGTAAATTTCCTGGTTTAAAATTATTTTTATTATCTTCTATAAAATTTTTAATTAAGCTACTTTTTGATTCCTCAAATTCAGTTACTTTGCGAGAATTCAAATCCACATATAATGAACAAACCTCTGTTGTAGCTGCTAAGTATTTTTCTGACTTGTGAATCATTTCAAGTTTATAAACAATACGTTTTTTATCAAAATCAATAAAAAGTAATTTAATATCAACTTCATCTCCAACTTTAACTTCCATGTCATAAGTTGTGTGCGATTCTACAGCAAAAGTAGTTCTTTTTTCAATTTTAGCTGCATCTTCTCCTATATTAAATTTTTGCAGCAAAACCTCCCAAGCAGAATCAAAGAGATGAATATAAAAAGCAAGGTTCATATGACCGTTATAATCAGTCCATTCAGATTTAACACGACCTGTTTTTAAATAAATACTCACTTGTCTAATTCCTTATTCTGAGATACATCAAATTATATTAAAAATGAACAATGAAGTTATAATAAGTTGTGCTGTTACTGGATCTGGTGATACTGCTAAAAAGCATCCTGAACTTCCAATAACTCCGAAACAAATAGCTGACGCTGCTATAGAGGCAGCTAAGGAGGGGGCGGCTATTGCTCATATGCATGTGCGAGAACCAGACGGAAAACCAAGCAGAAAACTTGAATACTATAAAGAGGTTGCAGATAGAATCAGATCAAGCGATACTGATGTTGTAATCAATTTTACTACTGGTATGGGAGGAGACTTTGAAGTTGGAGAGGGAAAAGATCCTTTAAATCCTATAGGGCCTAACACCGATATGGTACATGCCCTTGATCGTTTAGAGCATGTTGAAGAATTATTACCAGAAATATGCACTTTAGATTGTGGCTCTCTGAATTTTGGAGATACAAATATGCTATTTGTCCATACTCCAATCCAGTTAAGAGCTGCTGCAAAAAAAATGCAAGATTTAGGAGTTAAACCAGAAATGGAAGCTTTTGAAATGGGGCACTTATGGTTTGCAAATCAATTATATAAAGAAGGACTAGTTGATGGACCTCCAATGTATCAAATATGTTTAGGTATACCTTGGGGCTCTCCAGCTGATACAAGCTCAATGAAAGTAATGGCAGACATGATACCTTCTGAAGGTATCTGGGCTGGTTTTGGTATAGGAAGACACCAAATGCCTATGGCTGCTCAAGCTGTAGTTTTAGGTGGAAATGTTCGAGTAGGTCTTGAAGATAATTTATATTTAAAAAAAGGAGTATTAGCATCGAACGGTCAATTAGTTGAAAAAGCTGCAAGAATAGTTGATGATTTGGGTGCAAAAATATTAAATCCTGAAGAAGTAAGAGAAAAATTAAAATTAAAAAAACATTTTTAAATTTTTATGAGTATTGAATCAAAATATGTTGCCTTAAAAGAATACATACCTATGGGGAATCCTAGTTTATCTCATTTTGATTTAAAATCTGAAACAATTTCTCTAAAAAATGATGATGAAGTTTTAGTAACTAATAAATGGATATCCGTAGATCCTTATATGAGAGCTAGAATGACTGAAAGGAAAAATTATAAACCTCCTTTTGAAATTGGTAAACCAATGGAGGGAACAGCAATTGGAGAAATAATTGAAAGTAAATCAAATAATTTTAAAAAAGGAGATTTCGTACTAAGTGAATTTGGTTGGAGAGATAATTTTATTGCAAATTCAGAATCACTTAAAAAAATTAACCCTATTAATGTACCTATACAAACATATTTAGGTCCTTTAGGCTTTACTGGTCATACAGCATATATTGGACTTTTTAGAATAGCAAAAATAAAACAAAACCAAACTATTCTTGTTTCTTCTGCAGCAGGAAGTGTAGGATCTACTGTTTGTCAAATTGCTAAAATATTAGGATGTAAAGTTATTGCAAGTACTGGTAGTGATGAAAAAGTAGAGTGGCTAAAAAAAGAAATTGGTGTTGATCATGCTTTTAATTACAAAAAAATTGATAATCTAGTTTTGCACTTTAAAGATATTTGTCCAGAAGGTTTTGATATTTACTTTGATAATGTTGGGGGAGATTTTCTTGAGGCGGCAATTTTTAGAATGAAAAATTTTGGTAGAATTGTTATTTGTGGAAGGATTTCTCAAATGAATGCAACTTCACCTGGTGAAGGATTAAAAAATATGGCTCATGTGTTAGTAAAAAGATTAACTATTAAAGGTTTTTTAATATTTGATCATTATGAAGATTATAAAGATTTTGAAAATGATATGAGCAATTGGGTAATAAATAAAAAAATTAAATGGAGAGAAACTATCGTTGAGGGTATTGAAAATTCACCTCAAGCTTTCTTAGACTTATTAAATGGCAAAAATATAGGCAAAATGATTGTTAAAATCTAAACAGTCACATAAGGGGACGTGCCTCGATAATTAATATCTAATTTTAAATCTTTATCTATGGGAGGAAATGCTCTTTGTTGACAATTAATTCTAGGACATATCCTGCACGAAATTCCTATGGGTGTCTCTAAGTTTTTATTTTGAAGGTCCATTCCTTCAGAATATGTTAATTCTTTTGCATATTGAATATCACAACCTAAGCCAATAGAAACAAAACTTTTTGGCATACCATGTTTTTCTATTCCTTTTTCAAAAGCTCTAGCTATACAAAAATATACTTTTCCATCTGGCATTCTTGATATTTGAGGATGAATTTTTCCAGGATTTAAAAAAGCTATATATACATTCCATCTTGGACATGAGCCTCCATGTCTTGGAATATGAATACCAGATAAAGAAAATCTTTTAGATACATTGCCAGCTATATCTGTTTTTAAAAAATGAAATGGCACTCCCTCAGAGCCAGGTCTTTGTAAATTAGTTAAACGATGAGTAATTTGTTCAAAGCTAGCAGCATAATGATGCATTAATATCTCAATATCATACTTGTATTTTTTTGCACTTTTAAGAAAATCTTCATAAGGCATCAATAGTGCAGCTGAAAAATAATTTAATAATGATATTTTCAGTAAAGCAATTAATTCATCTGAATAAAATTTATTTTTATTAATTATTTGTTGTATAATTTTTTGACATTCACAATAACCTATTTGATAGGCTAGATGAAAATTTCTAGCAGTATAGGTAAGCATTTCTGATAAAATAAGAGTATTATTTTTACTATCAAATTTTTTAACTGATTTTTCATCTTCTTCTGGTGGTACTATTTTAACTTTTATATTATGCTCGCTTTGTAAATAACTTGTAAATTTGATTTCAGTAGACCCTATTCCAGGTCCAAACTGTAAGCCAATTTTATCTCTTAAGGACTCGGCTTTTTTTTCTAAAGAATCAAAATAATTTTTATTTTCTTGCAAAAAGTCTGAAACAATTTCTACTGGCAAACGAGTAGATTTTCTTTCTGAAATACCTGATTCTACATCCATAATTTCAAGACGATTTTGCATATCATCTCTTAAGCTTTTGTAAGAATCATTGAGCATCAGCAATGCTTTAGCAATATTAGGATTACTACCAATAAATTCAGCAGTCTCTAAATTAGTGATATCTAAGTCATCAAATATTTCATTGCTTAAAACTTCCATTGTGTCAGCTAATATTCTTTTATTACTCTCTACTGTTAAATCTTTTAAAGAAAGATTTAGCTCATTACCTATTTTGATCAAAAGAGGAACAGTAAGTGTTCTTCTGCCATTTTCTAAAAGATTTAAATAACTTGCTGATATACCAAGATTTTTTGAAAAATCAGATTGAGATATGCCTTTTGATCTCCTCTCTTTTCTAATTCTAGGACCAAGGTTTATTAATTCAGAAGATTTCATATTTACAAAATTTACAAATTAAGATTTTTTACAATCATGTTCTTTACATAAATTATGGCTGAAATTCAAAAAAAAAATTGATTTTTTTTAGATTAGTAAATAATGTCAATTATCGAGGAAAACTATGCAAAAAAATGAAAAAACTAAGAAAAAAGCTAAAAGTAAAGAGTTTAATAATACTCTAATTACTAATGAATTTACCAAAAAAGATATTGAAAAGTCTTATGATTTAGACAATTTAAAAGGTACTGAAGCCTATTACTCAAATAGATATGGCTGGACCCTAAGAAAATCTATCGATTAAATTAACTTTTATATTTAACCTGTATTTTTCATTGAAGCTGAAATACCTGAAATAGTAACAATCATTGCATCCATTAGTATTTTTTTGCTTTTTGTATTTATATTTTTCTTGTTTAATCTTTTCATTATATCTGCTTGAAGTAAGTTTAAAATTTCTGCATAGGTATTTCTTAGTTTGATTGATTTTCTGAAAGCTTTTCTTTGATTTATTATATTATTAGGAATAATTTTTTTATTAATTTCAATTAATTCAATAAGTTTCGCCCTTAATTCATTTCCAATTTTTTTTAATTCAGGAGTTGCTAAACATTCTTCATAATATCTAATTACTCGTTGATCTGTTTTTATCAAAACCATATCTAACATATCCATCATTTCATAAAAAAATGGCCAGTTTTTAATCATCTCATCTAAAATTTTTTTATTTTTTCCTTTTGAAGCAAAATTTAAAGCTTCATATGTGCCCAGCCATGCTGGTAATAACATTCGAATTTGTGTCCAGGCAAAAACCCAAGGTATAGCTCTTAAACTTTTAATATCTTTTGAAGCATTTCTCTTAGAAGGTCTCGATCCAATATATAATTTGCCAATAATATTCTTTGGGGTGACTTTATCAAAATATTTTAAAAAATCTTCATCTTCTAATAAATAATGTCTATATGCTTTACTTGAAATAACGCTCATTGAATCTATTAATGCCCTCCATTCTTTACTAGGCTTGTTAGGAGGAGATAAAGTTGCTTCAAGTACTGCTCCTATATAGGTCCCTAAACTATATTCAGCCATAGATTCAGATCCATATTTTTGTTGTATTACTTCTCCTTGTTCAGTTACTCTAGTCATTCCCATTACAGTGCCTGGTGGTTGAGATAAAAGTGCTGCATAAACTGGGCCTCCACCTCTACCAACTGACCCCCCTCTTCCGTGAAAGAAATTCAATTTTATTTTATGCTTATTAGCTACTGAACATAATTTTTCTTGAGCACAATATTGAGCCCAGCTAGCTGCGAATTTTCCAGCATCTTTACTGGAGTCTGAATATCCAATCATTATTTCTTGCTCATTTGAAAAAATATTTGTGTACCATCTATTTTTAAATAAATTATCTACAATTTTAGATGAATTTTGTAAGTCTGATAATGTTTCAAACAGTGGCACTATTCTTAAAGGGTTTTTAACTCCAGCTTCTTTTTGCAATAGTAAAACAGCTAGAATATCAGAAACTTTAGATGTCATAGAAATAACATAAGCTCCTAAAAATTCGTTTGAAGTATTAGCAATCATTTTAAAAGTTTCCCATGTTTCTTTATCAGTATTATTAAATTTAATTTTGTTAGGTATTAGTGGTCTTTTAGATTTATATTCTCTAGATAAAAATTTTATTTTTTCTTGTTCTGATAATTTTGTATATTCCTTTAAGGCTAATTTCTTACAAATTGTATTTAATAATGAAGTATGTCTTGATGACTCTTGTCTAATATCTAATTTTGCTAAATTTAATCCAAAAGTATGACTAAGTCTTATTATATCGAGAACTAAGCCATTAGCTATAATATCACATTTTACTAAACATAAAGAATTATAAACTTCATTTAAAGGATCAAGAATTTCATTTATAGAATTAACTAATAATTTTTTTTTAGGTTCTCTTTTCTCTAAAAGAGCATCTTCTATTTCTCTTTGAGTTTGTTGTAATTTATTTCTAATAGGTCTTAAAAAAACTCTGTATGGTTCCCAAGTTTTCCCTACTTGTTTTTTTATTTTTTTTGAGCAATCAAATAATGATAAACTTTGAATTAATTTAGTAAATTCTTTCTCATATAAGCTCGCTGCTTCCCATCTAGATAACAAAACTACTTCCATAGTTGTTTTAGATGTAACATTTGGATTTCCATCTCTATCTCCACCCATCCAAGAGCTAACCTTGATTGGAGAATAATTAATAGGTAAGTTTTTATTAGTAAATTTATTAACTGCATTATCAAATCTTGAACATATTTTAGGAATCGAATTCCAGAGTGAGTCCTCAATTACAGCCAAACCCCATTTGGCTTCTTCAACAGCCGTAGGTCTAGATCTTTTTATTTCATCCGTTTTCCATACTGAAGTAATTTCTTCTTTTAATTTTTTTTCAAGTATTCCTTTTTCTCTCTTAATATTTTGTTTTTTAAGAATTTGTATATTATTTAATTCGTCTAATATATTATTTACATTGGCATATTTTTGAATCAATGTTCTTCTTTTAACTTCTGTAGGGTGAGCTGTTAAAACTAAATCAATACTTATATTTTTTGCTACATTAAAAAATTTATTTTTAGAAACATTTGGATTTTTTTGAACATCTAATAACGCTTCTTCTAAAATTACTATTTCATTAGTCTCTTGAGTTTTACGAATAACATGATCATGAATATTGTGAATACTATACAATGATTCAGCAATATTAGAAAAATCTAAAAACCTACTAAATGATTTAGCTATAATTAAGGTTTCTGTCGAAGTAAGATTTGAAATTTGATTTTTTAATTTTTTAAATGATTGTTTATTTAAACCTTCATTACTTCCTCTACTATTTTTTGAAAGAGTTCTAATCTTTTCAATCTTATCAAAAATAGCAGTGTTTTCTTGTTTTTTTATAACACTACCTAATATTTCTCCTAAGAGATGAATAGTAGATGAAAGTTCAATTTTTTTTGTCATAAAGTTTTTTTATGTATAAAAAAAGATAATTTAGAAAAATTAATATATTAATATTTTAATAAATACAGATGATTTTTTTATTAAAACTCATGGGTTTCTATTATAAATTTTACTTAAATTATTAAAAAAAGGTAATTTTATTAAATAACTTTTAGTGCTCTATTTAATACACTTGTTTTGAACAAAATTATTTTTTTTATTTTTTAATATATTTTTAATATTAGATTAATCTATAAATTATTTATTTTTCCAAACTGGAGATCTTTTTTCAATAAATGAGTTTATTCCTTCAATAGCATCTTTTTTCATCATATTTTCTGTCATAATTTTACTAGCATATGAATACGCTTGCTTCATAGGTTGTTCTAACTGTTTATAAAAAGCCTCTTTTCCAATGGCTAAAACTAAATTTGATTTCGAAGAAATTAAATTGGCAATTTTTGTTACTTCCCTATCTAACTTTGAAGAAATAAAAAAATCATTTATTAAGCCTATTTCTTTGGCATATTTTGCAGTAATTGGCTCACCAGTAAGAAGCATTTCCATAGATCTTTTTCTATTAACTTTTCTACTCAAAGCCACCATAGGAGTACTGCAAAATAATCCAATATTAACACCTGGGGTAGCAAAAATTGCTTTGCTATCACTGTAGGCCAAATCACAACTTGCAACTAATTGGCATCCTGCAGCAAATGCTGCACCATGAATCTTAGCTATAACTGGTTTTTTGTGATTAACTATATTTAACATTAGTTCAGAACATTTATTAAATAATCTTTGATATTCAGATTTTCCTTTTAACCCTCTTATTTCTTTTAAATCATGTCCAGCACAAAAACCTTTTCCTTGACCCTCAATTATAATTACTTTTACTTTATTATCTAAATTTAATTTTTTAAAAATTTCTATTAAAGATAAAATCGTATTAAAGGATAAAGCATTGTAAGTTGAAGGTTCAGCTAAGATAATTTTAGCAATACCTTTATTATCAATTGATAAGATAATATTTTTGTAACTTTTCATTTAATGAAATTTATCTATTTTGCATTAGTATACTTAGCAAAACTATATTAGTATAGAAAAATAATGATTGAGAAAAAGAAAAAATACATTCTGGATGGTGGTTCTGGACAAACTCTACTAGAAATGGGTCTTAAGCCAGAAGGAAGACTTTGGTCAGCCACAGCTTTAATTAATAAAAATTTGCATAAAATGATTATAGATATGCATTTAGATTTTATAAATGCTGGATCTGATTTAATTGTAACTAGTAATTTTTCTGTAAGAAAAAGAAGGTTTTTAGAATATAATAAGTTAGAATTTTTTGAACAAGCTACCAATGATTCAGCTATACTAGCTAAAAAGGCAAAAGATATTTCTCGAAAAAATGTTTTAATAGCAGGATCTCTTCCTACTCAAGAAATTGTTTATTTTGCAAAAAGGGTCGCAGATGATAAAGAAATATATAATGGCTTTAATGAAACTGCTAAAATTTTAGATCCTAACGTTGATTTATTTTATTTAGATGTTTTGAGTAGTATTAATGAAATTAAAATTGCCTGTGAAGCTATTAAAGATTTTGAAAAACCAATTTTAATTGGAGTTCATTTAAATAATAAAGGTTATTTGCCTTCTGGAGAAACAATCAATGATTTAATACCTATTACCAATAATTATAATACTTGTGGAATAATAGCAGCTTGTGTTTCGCCAGAAATAGTAAATCTTGCAATGCCTATATTAACAAATCAAAAATTACCTTTCGGATTTAAAGTTAATGCATTTAAAAATATACCTGAGAATGATCCTTTGGATGCCGATTTATATGATAATGGATATCCGACAGAAAGATATGGCACACGTGCTAATGAATTTAATCCAGAAGTATTCAAAAAATTTGTTCAAAATAAATTAAAAGATGGCGCAACTTTATTGGGCGGTTGCTGCGAAATTAAACCAAGACACATAAAAGCCTTAACTAAATAATTAAAATTTTAAATCTAAATTATTTATAAATTTCAGCTTTTAAAGGTGCTTCTTCTCTTCCTAAAATTAGATCTGAAGCTTTTTCTGCAATCATTACTGTTGCTGCATTCAAGTTTCCACTAACAATATCTGGCATAATAGAAGAATCAATAATCCTTAAATTTTGGATACCATGAACTTTAGTTTCTTCATCTACAACTGACATTTTATCGATACCCATTTTATTAGTACATGAAGGATGATATGCTGTGTCTCCAGTATTTCTTATTATTTCATCTAGTTGTTCATTAGATTGGCAATCATTTCCTGGTCGAATTTGCTCACCTAAATAAGAAGACAAACTTGGTTGACTAAAAATATTATTTGCTATTTTCACACTTTCTCGCATTTGCTCTAAATCTTCTTCTTCTTTTAAATAATTAAATTGAATTATTGGATCGTCATTAGCATTTTTACTGCGAAGCTTAACAAAACCTCTACTTTTAGGTCTATTAGGAGATGCATGAAATTGAAAACCATCAAATGAAGGATTAGTTAATCCATGATTAATTACTAAAGATGGAAAGAAATGGAATTGAATGTTTGGATGTGAATATTTAGAGTTAGTTTTAACAAAGCCACCTAATTCAAGGTGTGAATGAGCTAACATTCCTTTTTTAAATAAGAACCATTTAAGACCCTCTATGCCTTGAGTGATATAATTAGTTGACAAATTATATAAAGTTTCTTTTTTCTTTGATTTGTGCTGAATATATATTTCAAAATGATCTTGAAGATTTTGCCCTACTCCAGGCAAGTCATGAACTATATCAATAGCCATTTTTTTTAGTTCAGTTGCATCACCTATTCCTGATAATTGTAATAACTTTGGTGAATTAATTGATCCAGCAGACAATAAAACTTCTTTTCTTGCAAAAAATCTTTCTTTTTTATTGTTTACTTCTACTTCAATTCCAATTGCAATTTTGTTTTTAAATAAAATTTTTAAAACATTAGAATTTGTAAAAATTCTTAAATTTGGTTTGTTTCTAATTGTATTCAAATAGGCTTTTCCAACTCCATATCTTTGTCCTCGATTGATAGTCACATCAAATGTGCCAAAACCTTCTTGTTTAAACCCATTTGAATCTTCAAATAATTCAAAACCAGCTTCTTTGGCTGCATTTAAAACAGATTGAAATAAAGGAAATCCTTCATTAATTTTAGATCTATTTACTTTTAATGGTCCATAACCTCCTCTATAAAGATTTTCACCTCCAGACCATGTTTCTAATTTTTTAAAATATGGTAAAACATTTTCATAGCTCCATTTATTTAAACCATAAGATGCCCATCTATTAAAGTCTTCCGGATGACCTCTTACAAAAACCATTCCATTATGTGAGGAACAACCTCCAATCATTTTTCCTCTTGGACAAAAAATTCTTCTGTTATTTAAATATGGTTCTGGTTCAGAATAGTACTTCCAATTCATATTTGGATCATGCATTGTATACAAAAGTGCACTCGGCATATTCACTTTCCAGGTATTATCAGTTAGTCCTGATTCAAATAATGCTATAGAATTTTTTTCATTAAAACTTAAACGATTTGCTAGAACACACCCAGCGGACCCTGCGCCAATTATTAAATAATCGAAGTCTTGATCCACTAAATCATTCTTTCAGTATTTCCATCCACACTTATAGATTGACCAGATATATTTTTAGAAAAGTCACTTAGTAAATAAATTATAATAGAAGTTATTTCATCTTTTGATACAAATGATCTCATAGACACCATAGATTCAAATTCTTTTTTTATAATAGAGGTTTTGCTCTTTAAAAGATTAGCTTTTGCTTCAATCACTCTATCCATTCTCTTACCTTCTACTGATCCAGGACAAACAGCATTAACTCGAATATTATGTTTTCCTAACTCCATAGCCATGCTCTTGGTAAGACCTATAATTGCCCATTTGCTTGCCGCATAAGGTGTTCTTTGAGGAAAACCATATAAACCGGCAGAGGAAGATAGATTAATAATAGAACCAGACTTATTTTTTTTTAATAATGGAACTGAATATTTTGAAAAATAAAAATGACTATTTAGATTAGTAGATATAGTATTTTCCCATTCAGTGTTTGTAATTTTATCTAAATATTTTGTTGGTCCTGCAATACCAACATTATTAATCAAACCATCAATGCTTTTTATAAAATTTATAGACTCAAAATATTTTTTAACCTGTGAAGAATCATTAACATCTAAATGATAAGCATGAATCTTATTTTTATATTTCTTATTCCTTTGAAGTTTATCAATCTTTTTTTTATCTATATCTGTAATAAAAACATATCCTCCAAGATCAATAATTTTTTTTGCAATAGAAAAACCAATACCATCTGCCGCTGCAGAAATTATAAATTTTTTATTTTTAAAACTAATTTTCATATAAATTATTTAAAATATGGAATTACTTTTTCAGAAAATAAATTCATACTTTTTAATATTTTTTTATATTCTATACCTGGAAATTGCTGTAATAAAACAATATGTTGAAGATTAATTGATTCAATGTAGTAATTAATTTTTTCTTTAATGTATTTGCTATCACCTACCCAAATTAGATCATGATCTAATAAAAAATCGAACCAACTATTATTTAAATCTTTGTTTGTTAACTCAGCCCCTTCATCTAAATATGATTTTCTTGACCATTCCCCTGAAGGCCTACTTCCACTTAAAAATTCATAATATAGATTAATTGATTGTTCAACATCTCTACGAGCTTCTTCATATGAATCTGCTACATAAATTATAACACAAATACCTACATTTCTTCCTAAATCAATTTTATCATTTCTGTACTTTAAAGCTGATGATTTATATTGTTCCCAACAAGTATTAAGTTTATTTAATGGATTTGACATTCCAATGACATTATACCCCATCATACCTGCAAGATTATAAGTTTGAGGAGTATTAGACATTAACCAAACAGGAGGATGTGGTTTTTGAAAAGGTTTTGGATGTATATACATACCTATATATTCGCCATCTTCTTTATGATATTTTTTGTCCAAAGGATTAAAAAATCTATTTGTCTCTTTCCATCCTGGCTCTGGAAATTTGTAAAACTGCCCTTCATATTTAAAAGGATCTTCCGTCCAAGCTTTTAAAATTATATCTAAACATTCTTTGAACAAATCATTACTTTTTTTATTATCTCTTCTGTCTGCATCTTTATTGAACTGTATACAAACTCTTTCATTAATTCCTTTGCTTGCACCAAAGTCAACTCTTCCTTCAGTTAAATGATCCAATACCGCTATATCTTCAGCAACTCTAAGAGGGTGCCAATCAGGCAAAACAACTGGGCTTTGGCCAACTCTAATTTTTTTTGAATGAGCTGCGAGGTCAGCACACATTAGTATAGGATTTGGTGGTGCATTTAAATAACCATTATGTGCAAAATGATGTTCAGTTAACCATACTGTCTCAAAACTAGCATCTTCAGCTAGTTGAGTTTGTTCTCTCATCATCTTAGCAGTTTCAATCCAAGGAATATTTTCACCAGGATTAAAAAAAGGGATAAAATCAAATCTCATAAAGTCTTTACAATATTATTCATAATTTTCTTAAATAACTTACTATTTGAATCACCAATACAATCTACAGTATCAAAATGATCACAATTTTCAATAGGCAATAAAGAAATAGAATTAGTCATAGAAGAAAATTTTTTAAATAGATCAATAGATTGTCTTTGCATGTCCGGAGGTTCTTTAGATCCATAGGCTATAAGTAAGTTGCCCTTTAAATCAAATGTTCTATAAAAAGGACTTTCATCTATTGCCTCCTTGTGATTTAATTTTAATCTTTCATTCTCTGAGCATTGTAATAAAGGAATTAAATCATATATTCCAGAAACAGCAATGGAATAATTTATAAATTTCTGTGGCATTAAAGAATTAATTTTATTCCAATCTGTCATTAGCATTTCAACTGTTAAATGAGCCCCTGCAGAGTGGCCCATTAAATTAAAGTTTTGTTTATTGATATCTAATTCATCTGCATTTTTCCAAAGAAAAGTAATTGCTTGTTGAATTTGATATTTAATATTAGAAAATTTAACTTGAGGACACATTTCATAATTTACAAAAGCAACAGAAATATTTAAATTATTATAAGGTTCAGCTATAAAACTATAGACAGATTTATCGCCTCTTTGCCAATAACCCCCATGAATATAAAGTAAAAAAATTTTACTATTATTTACAGAGTATAAATCTAAAACATTTCTTTCACTCTTTCCATATTTTAAGTTAAATCTTGGTTTTACTCTTTCAGAATAGTCTTTAGATTTTTTAATCCAATTAGGTATTACTTCAGTTTGATAATTAGGTCTTAAACCTCTTAAATAATATTGATTCTCTATTTCATTCTTTGTAAGCTTAGTAAATTCTTTCAAAAAATTATCCTTTTTTTTCTATTTCAAGCCATTCATTTGGATTTGTTCCAAATTTATTCATAGCATGCTCTTTATAAGCTTCTCTTAGGCATAATTTATTATACCATTTCTCAATATTTGGAAAAGATGGCCTTGTTATATCAAGCTCAAAGTATTTAAACATTCCAGCTCCAACTGGAATATCTCCAATTGTAAATGAGTCTCCTATAATATAACTTTTGCCATCAAGTTGTTTTTCTAAAATCTCCATAATAGAATTTAAATTTTTTACCATTTCTTCTATTTTATTGTTATCTCTGTCATTTTCTGAAATTCTAACTTTATTCCAAAAAATAGGAAATAATTTTGGCATAAGTGTTTCTTGAAACCATTCAATCCATTGATCGGCTAAAGCAGCTTCACAAATATCCTTAGGCCATAAAGAACCATATCCATATTTTTTGGCTAAATAACGGATAATTGCATAAGATTCCCACAAAACAAAATTTCCATCTTTTATAGTTGGTATATATAAATTTGGATTTAACTTTTTATAATCTTCATTTTTTAAACCTCCAAAAGACCCGCCAACATTGTGTCTTTTATAATCTAAATTCAATTCTCCAACAGTCCACATGACATGTATAACCTGGTTAGAATTTTTTCTTCCCCATACTTCTAGCATTGAACTGTTTTATTTTTGGTGAGCTGTTTTGCTTAGTGAAATAGCTAATTCTTTTTCTGTTATATAGCCCATAGTATCACCTTTATTATCAACTACAACAATTGTAGATCTTTCAGACAAAACTTTAGGAAGAAATTCTTCAATATATACACTTTCATTTACTTTGTAAGTATCAGATAGCTTCAAATCTTTTGCATTAAATTGATCTGCTTTAATCATAACAGTTTTAGCTCTTAAAACTTTTGCTCTATTTACATCTTTTACAAATGCTTCGACATAATCATCAGCAGGATTCATGATAATTTGCTCGGGTGTTCCTACTTGTACCAATCTTCCTCCATTTAAAATTCCAATATGGTCCCCAAGTCTTAAAGATTCATCTAAATCATGTGTTATAAAAACTATTGTTTTTTTTAATTCAGACTGCAATTCAATCAATTGTTGCTGCATATCACTTCTAATAAGAGGGTCTAGGGCACTAAAAGCTTCATCCATTAACAATATACCTGGATTAGTTGCTAAAGCTCTAGCCAACCCTACTCTTTGCTGCATTCCTCCTGAAAGCTGACTGGGATATTGATTCTCAAAGCCAATAAGTCCTACTGCTTCAATTTGTTTCATAGCTATTTCATTTCTTTTTTCTAATTGCATCCCTTGTATTTCTAAACCGTATGCAACATTTTGAATAACAGTTTTATGAGGAAATAATCCAAATCTTTGAAAAACCATACTCATTTCATTTTTTCTAAATTCAATTAATTGATTTTCATTAAAGTCTAAAACATTAGTGCCATTTACAATCACTTCTCCATGAGTTGGATCTATTAATCGATTTATATGTCTAATTAAAGTTGATTTACCTGAACCAGATAAACCCATACAAACAAAAGTCTCCCCTTCTTCAATTGATATTGATACATTATCAAGTCCAACTGTATGACCTGTTTCTTCAAGAACCTGTTCTTTTGATGCTCCTTTTTGAACCATTGGCAAAACACTTAAAGGATCAGTGCCAAAAATTTTATAGATATTTTTTATTTCAATTTTAGACACAATTATTTTTTCTTTTTAGCGGGTTGTGTTCTTTCTTGAATTCTTTCTCCATAAGCTTGAGTAATTCTATCAAAGACAATTGCTAATAGAACTATGGCAAGACCTGCTTCTAATGAAGATCCAACATTTAATTGCTGTAAACCAAGTAAAACTTCGTCACCTAGACCTCTTGTACCTATCATAGAAGCAACAACAACCATAGCTAGCGCCATCATAGTGCATTGATTTATTCCTTGCATTATATTTGGTAAAGCTAAAGGTAATTGTACTCCCCACAATTTTTGTTTTTTATTTGCCCCAAAAGATTCGGCTGCTTCTAAAATTTCTTTATCAACTAATCTTATTCCTAGATCTGTTAATCTAATTAGAGGTGGGCACGAATATATAAATATACCTATAATTGCAGGAATAGCTCCTAAGCCAAACAAAATGATTCCAGGAATTAAATAACAAAAAGCAGGTATTACTTGCATTAAATCTAATATAGGAAGAATTGCATTTCTTACCTTAGGACTTCGCGCCATAGCAATTCCAATTGGAATTCCGACAATTACACATAATACGATACCAATAAAAACAATTGTAGTTGTTTCAATTGCTTTGTCCCAAAAACGTGGATTTAAAAAACCAATTGAAAAAGTACATAATCCAACAAATAAAGTAGTTCCATATTTCTTTCCACTTGCATAGAAAGTAAGAAGAATAACTGCAAAAACTATTATTGGCCAAGGAACATCTACAAGAAAGTTTTTTATAATTGAATATGAACGCAATAATCCATAACCAATAGCGTCAAAAATAAGCCCATACTTGGCACTAAATGCCCTCCATCCGTCATTTATCCAGACCATAAAAGGTACATCTAGCCATTTAGGAAAATTATTTAACCATCTAAGATCAGTAATTAATTCTCCAACACTATCCGGCTTTCTCTTACTTGAATTATAACTTACTATTAAAAGTAATATAAAAATTAAGAAGAAACCAAAATTAAAATATTTTTTATACTTTTTTAACATTATTGAAAAAATCTAGGGGAATTTAATCCCCTAGAAAACTATTAATGATTATTTAAAGAGCACTTTTGATTTTAGCTGCAACATCAGCTGAAACCCAAGACTCCCATACGTCATTAGTAGATAAGAAATGCATAGCAGTTGCTTCCATATCTCCACCTGACTCATCTACATAATATGCTAACATTTCATTAACTAACGGAGTAGGTAATGAATAGTTTTTAATCATATCATTTATCTCAGGATTAGCTTCTGCCCATTTTGTAGTAGACATTTTAGTCAAAGCCATATCTTTATATTCACATGCACAAGAAGGAACATATGATTCTTGACCATTAGCTTTAATATCTTCTACTACTACTGACATAGCTCCCCAACATTCAGCATCATATGCTGGCTCTTCAAGTCTTACCATATCAATATCAGGCTTACCCATTAAACTTGTTGGAGTCCAATAGTAAGAAAATACTGGTTGACCTTTTGCAAATCCACCAGCTATAGCAGCATCCAATGCGCCACCAGAACCTGGATCAAAGTTTGTATAGAATTCATCTAAACCATATTCTTTTTGTTTAACAAAATTAATTGTGTAACAAGTCCATCCAGAAATACAGCTAGTCATTCTTCCTTTTGAAGGATCTTCAGGATCTTTAAACAATTCCCAAATGCCAGGTTTTTTCATATCTTCAACTGATTTTAAACCATGTGCTTCAGCAGTTGCTCTATCAACCCAAAAAGCTTGTTCAGAAGCAGGGGTATTAATTCCTAAATGCTGAATTGTTCCAGCCTCAAAATGAGGTTTTAATAATTCAACTAAGTTATCTTCCCAAACTTCAGTTACAACATCAATTTGTCCATCAAAAAAAGCAGCCATAATTGGTGTAGTGCTTCCTTTAGTCACTTCAACATCACAACCATAACCATGTTCAATCATAAAAGATGAAATAGCAGTATGAATGTTTGCACTATCCCAGTCAAAATCACCTAAGTGAACACTGCAACCAGCTTTAGCACTAGATGCACCTAGTGAAATACCAGACAATAAAACTAGAGATAGGATAAATTTTTTTACGAATTTCATAAATTTCCTCCTAAAAAAAATTAATTAATTAATTGTTAGCACTTAAACAACATAAGAGAAAAAATACAACAGTAAATTTAGAAAAAAAGCCAGCGATTGGCCAAATTTTTTATATTTTTATTAATTTATATGTATAGAAACGATTTATTTCCAATCAGTTATAGCTTTAACTTCAAGATACTCTTCGAGGCCCCATTTTCCTCCCTCTCTTCCATTTCCAGATTGACGAAAACCTCCAAAAGGGGTTCCACCAGATACACCCTTACCATTTACTTCAACTCCACCAGATTTAAGTTGTCGAGCTACTCTTTTTGCTTTTTCCTTATCTTGAGTTTGAACATAATTAGTTAAACCATAATCAGTATCATTAGTGATAGCTATTGCCTCTTCTTCAGTTTCAAATGGTATAATTGATAAAACAGGACCAAATATTTCTTCACGAGCAATTGTCATATCATTATTAACATCTGAAAAAATTGTAGGTTTAACAAAATATCCCTTTTCTAAATCATCAGGTCTATCTGGACCGCCAGCAACTAAATTTGCACCCTCTTTTATTCCAGTATGAATTAAGTTTTGAATTTTATCATATTGAACTTTTGAAACTACTGGGCCTATATGATTTCCTTTTTTTGAAGCAATATCAACTTTAGTATTTTGTGCTTGTTCAATAGCTTCTTTAACTGCTCTCTCATAGATTGATTTCTCTACAAGCATACGCGTTGGATGATTACAAGATTGCCCTGAATTTCCCATTACATGCTTTACACCTCGCTTAATAGCATCAGGGTCAGAATCTGCAAAAACTATATTGCCACCCTTGCCTCCAAGCTCTAAAGTAACTCTTTTAATAGTATCGGCAGAATTTTTAGTAATTAATTTACCTGCTCTAGTTGATCCAGTAAATGAGACCATATCAATTTTTGGATGACCAGATAATTGAGTTCCAACTCCTTCACCATTTCCATTAACTAAATTAAATACACCTGCAGGAAATCCTGCTTCATGAACCATTTCTGCAAAAACCATTCCAGATAAAGGAGCAATTTCAGATGGTTTTAATACCATTGTGCATCCAGCAGCTAAAGCGGGAATTACTTTTAGAGTAATTTGATTAATTGGCCAATTCCAAGGAGTTATTAATGCACATACTCCTATAGGCTCATAAACAATATGATTATCTGATTCTTCATCAAAAGTAGATTCAAATTCGAAATTCTTTAATGTTTTAATAAAATTTTTAATATGATTAGCACCTGATTTACTCTGTTCCTCATTTGCCCAATCGTAAGGTGCGCCCATTTCCAATGAAATTGATTCAGTCATATCATTCCATCTAGCTTTGTATATTTCATATAACTTTTCAATTAATTTTAGTCTTTCTTCTTTTGAAGTTTTGCTCCATGAAGGTAATGCCTTGTTTGCAGATTCAATTGCTAAATCGGTATCAGCTGAACTACCTAATGAAATTATAGCGCAAACTTCTTCATTAGATGGATTAATTACTTCAAGATCATTAGGAGCAATAGGATCTACCCATTGTCCATTTATATAAAATTGTCTTTTATCTAACATAACAGTATTCTTTTCTATCTTACTTTAAGAGTATTTTCAATTTTGTTTTCTCTATAAGCTATGTATAAACCTCCTAATACAATCAAAATAGCCCCTATAACTATAGAAGAATTAGGGATTTCATTATAAAAAAGATACCCCATAATGCCTACAAAAATAAAAGAAGTGTATTCAAAAGGTGAAATAACAACTACTTCAGCATATTTTGCAGCTTGAGACATAAAGTAATGTCCTAGTGAACCAGTAAAACCTAAACTCATTAGAAAAATTAATTGAGGTAATTCAGGAAAAACAAAGTTTTTAGGGAAAAAAATTAATGAGGTTATTAAAAGAGCAAGAGAGTAATAAAAAATAATTGCTATACTTGAATCAGTATTCATTAGTGAACGAGTACTTAGATAAACACTAGCCATAAACAATGCTGATATCAAAGGTAATAGGGATACTAGCTTAAAAACGTCAGATCCTGGTTTTACAATTATAATTACTCCTATAAAGCCAACTAAGATTGCACTTATTCTATGTATGCCAAGTTTTTCTCCTAAAATAGGTACTGCTAGCAATGCAGCAATAATTGGAGCAGAATGAACAATTGCAATATTTTCTGTAAGAGATAAATATTTTAAACCAAAAAAATAAAAAACTACACATCCAACAGCTGAAAAAGCTCTAACAAAATGTCGAATAGGTTTTTTAGTTTTTATTGATTTAATACCAAAGATAAATATTAAAAGTAAAGAAACCAAAATACCACTAAAAGCTCTAAAAAAAATGACCTCCCACACTGGAAAATAATTATTTAAACCTTTTACTATTACATCATTAATACTAAGGCATAACATGCCAATAGTCATAAAAATTATACCTAAAATATTATAATTAATTTTTTTCATGTTTTTTAATTTTAAAAAAAAAGTTTATATTTAATTATTAAATGATTTTTACATAGATGAATAATAAAGCGTTTGCCATAAAGAAAATTACATTATCATCTACTGCTGTTAGTATCATTTGGGAAGATAACAAAAAAAGTTTATTTCATTTCTTATGGCTTAGAGATAATTGCCCTACTTCATTTCACCCAGATACGAGAATGAGAATATTCAATATTTTATCTGTTTCAAAAAATATTTATCCTATGAAAATAAAAAAAGAGAATAATAGATTAATAATTCATTGGAGTGAAAATAATCACATAAGTAAATATGATCTAAAATGGTTAAGGAATCATTGTTATACTAATAAAAATAGCCAAAGTACTGTTTCTAAAAAGATTTTTTGGAAAAATAATCTTAAATCAAAACTAAGTTTAATATCTTTTAATTATGAGAAAATTATTAAATATGAAAAAAATTTTATTCAATGGCTTGAATTGCTTACTTCCTATGGTGTAACAATAATTAAACAATCGCCTACAACTACTAATTCTGGATTTAAAATATTAAAAAAGATAGGTACTTACAGAGAAACTTTTTTTGGAACACCGTTTGAAGTAGTCAATATTCCTAAACCAAATAATCAAGCTTATACTTCCGATGCGCTATCTAATCATACTGATCTACCATACTATGAATATGTGCCTGGGTATCAATTTTTACATTGTTTAAAAAATAACGCTAAAGGTGGGAATTCAACAATCGTTGATGGATTTAGTGTCGCTAATTATTTAAAAAAGAATGAAAAAGAAATTTTTAATATTCTGACTAATACTGAAGTTAAATTTAAAGATAATGATTATACTCAAAAATCTTTAAGAATCTTTTATTCACCAATAATTAAATTAAATTTACAAAAAAACTTTGATGAAATTAGAATTAATTTGGGTGCTATGGCAACTTTGGATATAAAATCAAACAAAATGAAAAGATTTTATGAAGCATATCGTTTTTTTTATTCTTTATTACATAATAAAAAATATTTAGTTGAATTTAGATTAAAGAAAGGTGATTTGCTATGTTTTGATAATAGGAGGATTCTTCATGGAAGGGCATCTTTTAATCCACATTCTGGTAATAGGCATTTGCAAGGCTATTATATAGAACGTGAAGAAATTTATTCAAAATTAAATTATTTAAAAAAAATATTAATATAATTAATTTTTATAAATACTATTTTTTTGATCAAGTAATCTTAATAATGCGGGCCATTCATGGTGCCCTAATCTAAATCTTGGATCTTCATACTGTCCTGCTGCATATTCCATAATATTATCTGAAGGAACTATAATTGGTTTTCCAGTGGACATAGTATCAAGTTGATTCTTACAAGTTTTATCTAAATAATACATTAATATAAATGCTTCTCCAATAGTTTCACCGCAAGTTAATAATCCGTGATTTCTTAAAATCATAACTTTATTTTTGCCTAAGTTTTTTGCTATATCTTTGCACTCCTCTACTTCAGTAGACATACCTTGCCAATCATGATAGCTAACTCTATTGTGAAAAATTGCTGCATCTTGGAAAATTGGTTTTAATCCATCTTTTAAACAAGAAATAGCCAAACCTGCTCTTGTATGTGTGTGCATTACACAGTTAATTTCTTTTCTTGCTTTATGTACTGCTCCATGAATTATATATCCAGTGTAATTTATGTTTCCGTCTCCACTAACAATATTTCCTTCTAAATCTATTTCTAAAAGATTTGAAGCTGTCACTTCATCATATCGTAAGCCAAATTGATTTATTAAAAATGTTTCTTTTTGCTCAGATGTTTTTGCAGTGATGTGGTTCCATATTATATCAGTCATTTGAAAATGATCTGCAAGATGATAGCAAGCTGCTAAATTTACTCTATTTCTCCATTCCTCTTCATTAAAATCTTTTTTTAAATTCATTATTCTTTACTTTTAATTCAAAAATTTATAATCATAAATAAGAAATGTCATTAAATAATATTACTTTAGATATAGAATACGTAAAAGCCCAATTTCCTGCTTTTACAGACCCATTAAGCTCTAAATGGACATTTATGGAGAATGCAGGAGGTAGCTATGTTCCTCACAATGTAATAAATCATCTAAATAATTTTATGACTTCTACAAAAGTTCAACCATATGCAGATTTTGATATGTCAAAAATAGCTGGTCAGAATATGGATAAAGCAACTAAATTATTTGCTGATATGATTAATGCCCAAAAAGATGAGATTATTGTAAGTGGCTCAACTACCATGAATATGTATGTATTATCTAATGCGATTAAACATATTTTAAAACCAGGAGATGAAGTCATTGTAACAAATCAAGATCATGAAGCAAATATTGGATCTTGGAGAAGACTGGCTTCATTAGGAGTTACTATTAAAGAATGGAAATTAAATCCTAAAAATGCAGAACTTGAAATTGATGATTTGAAAAAATTACTATCAAATAAAACAAAAATTGTATCAGTAACTCATTGTTCTAATATTGTGGGTTCAATAAATAATCTTAAATTAATTGCTAAGATAGTTCATGAATTTGGTGCCTATATTGTAGGTGACGGTGTCTCATATGCTCCTCACGGATTTCCGAATGTAAAGGACTTAGACGTGGATTTTTATGCTTTTAGTTTATACAAAACTTATGGTCCTCATTTAGGATTATTATATGGAAAAAAAGAAATTTTAGATAATTTGACTAACCAAAATCATGAATTTTTAGAAGGAGATGTTCCTTACACCTTAAATCCTGGGGGTCCAAATCATGAAGAACTTGCTAGTTTAATTGGCATTTATGAATATTTTGATAACTTGTATAAACACCACTTTTCAGAACACAAGGTGTCTACAAGAGAAAAAATAAATCAAATTAATGAAATAATTTCAAATCACGAAGAAAAAATTGCCAATCCCTTACTTGATTTTATTAATTCTCATAAAAATATAAAGTTAATTGGAAAAAATAAAATAGAAAATAGAAACAGAGCACCAACAATCGCATTTACTTTTAATAACAAATCATCAAAAACTGTAGCTCAAGAACTTGTTAATCAAGGTATAGCAACTAGAAATGATAATTTTTATGCATGGAGATGTTTA
>CACJSL010000003.1 GCA_902596065.1 uncultured Alphaproteobacteria bacterium
GAACAACTTGGAATTGATAAACCTCTAGAAAATAAAAAATTTTTTATAAGATATGGTGGACCTGTAGAAAGTGGAAGGGGTTTTATTTTGCATTCAGACGATATGATTAGAAAAGAGACATTAAATATTGATAAAGGTGTTGCCTTAACGAGCACCGCAGAGTTTTTCGATGATTTTTCTTTAGGTAAAAGTCCTAAAAATAGTATTCTTGCTCTTGGATATGCTGGCTGGGGTCCAGGTCAACTTGAGAAAGAAATAATACACAATAGTTGGATGACTCTTTCGGTGGATAGTAGTTTTTTATTTGATGAAGAAGTCTCAAAAAAATGGAATCAAGCCTATAAATTAATAGGAATAGATCCTAATAATTTATCTCAATTTTCTGGTAGAGCTTAAATTTTAATTTTTTATTGAATTAATTTTTTAAAGTTTTCATATAATACTGTAGCATGGGTGTTCATATCTTGCATATTATCTCTCGCTAATTTATCAAACTTATCTAGAGCACCAGGCCCTAAACTTTCTTCTAAGGCTTTCTCATATTCAGGAACACAACCCCAATCACTGACAGTATTACTTTTAATTTCTATGTGAAACTGAATACCATAAGCATGATTCTTATATTTTAAAATTTGATATTTTGTTGTTTGAGAAGATCCTAAAAGAGTTATGTCATTATTATTTTCCAATCCTACTACCTCATATGAATGCCATTGAAGAGCTTTTATTGAGCTGGGAAAATTATGGAAAAGGACGTCTGACTGTGATTCTTTTAAAAGATCTATATTTAAAATACCTATTTCAGGAGGAGATGATTTTATAACCTGACCACCCGCTACCTCTCCTAATAATTGACAACCTAAACAAAAACCCAAAAAGGGTTTTTGTAAATCAACAACAAACTCTTTAATCTTTCTTTTTTCTTCTATCAACCAAGGATAGTCATCTTCCATCCACGTATCCATTGGACCTCCCATACAAAACATTCCATCAAACGAAGATAGATTTTGAGGAATAGTTCCTCCTTCATCTAACTGTATGGTTGTAAGTTCAATCCCATCCTTGATCATTAAGTCTTTAATAAATCCAGGCGTTTCACAAGATATATGCTGTAATACAAGAATTTTCATTTTGTTTATTATAAATTATTTTTCTAGTTCTAAAAGCTGTTGTTTTAATATCAGTCCTCCAATACTACTAAAACCACCAAGTGTGCCATCGTTTCTTATAACCCTGTGACAAGGAACAACAATTAAATGTTTATTTTGTCCACAAACTTTACCAACATATCTTGGAGATGTGTTAAGTTTTTTAGCTATATATCCATAACTCCTAGTTTTGCCATAAGGGATTTTTTTTAACTCTGACCATATTTTTTTTTGTGTTATGGAACCATTTATTTTATATTTAAATTTCCAAGAAATTTTTTTTCCTTTGATATATTCTTTCATTTGTCTTTGAAATAAATTCAATAATTCCGAAGTACCTTTATTTTTGATCTTACCAAAAGATATAGAAGTAATGAAACTACTTTTCTCAGTAGCATTAATCCATCCATATTTTGTTTTAAAACAAATAGCCTTTTCCACTGTATATTCTTAATAACATAAATGTTAAATCATCTAATTGATAGAATAGTCCAAAAAACAGATAATCCTAAAAAAATGACAAAAGCCAAAACCAAAAATATAATTATTTCTTTAATCGGAAATTTCATAAGGTTTTTTAATGATAAAGTATTTTTATATCTATTAAAGAAAAAAATTAATTAAATCTATTTTGAATTTGATCAATATTTTCAAGATTTTTTATAGGGCCAATACTCGATATAGCTATAGGGCCTGATATTATTTTCTTTGCAACTCTTTTTACAGTATCTATAGATACTTCATCAATTTTTTTAATAATTTCAGACGGTTCTATTACGCGATTATGTATTAAGAGCTGATAAGCTGCAGAAGTACATCTTGAGTTAGCTCTTTCTCTACGCATCATTTGATTTACCTTTAGTTGGGCTTTTCCTCTATTAACTTCTTTTTCAACTATATTATCTAAACTTTTATTTAATTCATCACACAAAATTGGCATCAATTCTTTTATCTGAGTTTCTCCAGTTCCACATCCAACACCAAATATTCCAGTATCAGTATATGAACCACTGAATGAATGAATATCATAAACTAGTCCTCGTTTTTCTCTTATTTCTTGGAATAATCGAGACGACATTCCCCCACCTATTAAAGAGTCATATATTTCAAGAGAATAATAATCATCATGATAATAATCTATGCCTTCAAAGCCTAACATTAAATGTATTTGTTCAAGTTTTTTATCTTCTCTATATTCCCCAGATTTAAAATTCGCTTTTTCAGGTAAATCTGATTTTCCATTTGGAAGATTATTTAGTTTTGTCTTTAACTGCTCCACAAAGCTATCATGATCTACTTTGCCTGCAGCACTAATAACCATTTTTTTTGGATTATAATGTTCATTCATAAAATTAATAATTTCATTTCTAGATATTTTTTCTATTATATCTTTTGGTCCAAGAATAGATCTGCCCATAGCTTGATTGGGATAAGCTTTTTCAAAAAAATAATCACCAACCATTGAAGCCGGAACATCTAAATACATTCCAATTTCTTGTATTATTGTTCCTCTTTCTTTATTAAGTTCTTTTTCATCAAATATAGAGTTTTGTAAAATATCTGTAAGAATATCAATACCGAGAGGTAAGTCATCTCCTAAAAGACTAACGGTATATGCTGTTATTTCTTTAGAAGTATAAGCATTGATATTTCCTCCTACATTTTCGATTGTATCTGATATTTGTAAAGCTGTTTTAGAAGTTGTGCCTTTAAATGCCATATGCTCTAAAAAATGCGCGGCTCCATTTATTTCTTTTTTTTCATCTCTATTACCTACAGAATTAAAAATACCCATATAAACAGTTTCAAGCCCAGGCATATTTTGAGTAACAATTCTGAGACCATTATCTAATGTTGTAATATTAACCATATTTATAAATTTTTAAGAACTAGCGATTTTACTGCTTCAGTTTCATTATTTAATATAGTCATCTTTTCTTTTTTATCAAAGATATTTTCTAACTCTTTTGGGGTTAATGACTTACTACCAGTAGCCTTTTCAACAGCATCATTAAATTTTGCTGGATGAGCACAAGCCAGACTGATATAGGGATGGTCTGGATCAACATTCTTTAAAATAGATAATCCTGTTGCTGTATGTGGGTCAGATAAGTAATCATATTTTTTTTTATAATAACTTATAGTTTCTATTGTATTTGTATTTGAAACAGCTGTTGACTCATAAATTGATTGTAAATTTGAAATTATTGATTTATCAAATTCATATTCACCTTTAATTGAGTACTCTCTCATAATTTGATTAACTTTTTCACTATCATGACCAAAAGATTCAAAAATTTGACGCTCAAAATTACTAGAAATTTGAATATCCATACTAGGACTATAGGTTTTTTTAACCTCTTTTACTCTCATTAAACCATGTTTAATTATTTGGTTTAAAGAATCGTTTTCATTAGTTGCAATATGTAATTTTCTTATTGGAAGTCCCATATTTTGTGCTGCGTGTGCTGAAAAAACATTACCAAAATTTCCAGAAGGAACAATGAAGCTAACTTCTTTATCTTCTATTTGAAGATATGCCCAAAAATAGTAAATAATTTGAGCCATAAGACGAGCCCAATTGATAGAGTTAATAGCTGTTAAAGAAGTTTTACCTTGAATATCTTTATCCAAAAATAATTCTTTTACTATTCTTTGACAATCATCAAAATTACCTTCTATAGCAACATTAAAAATATTTTCATCTAAATTAGTTGTCATTTGTTTTCTTTGCACTTCCGAAACTTTGTTATGTGGATGAAGAATAAAAACATTTATATTTTTTTTACCTTTAAAAGCGTTTATGGCTGCTGAACCTGTATCTCCTGATGTAGCACCTAATATGGTTAATTGATTAGTTTTTTTTTGCATACAATGCGAGAAAAGATTTCCTAAAAATTGCATTGCATAATCTTTAAATGCAAAAGTTGGCCCATAAAATAACTCTAAAATATATTTGTTATTATCAATTTTATATAAAGGAGCTATTTTTGAGTGTGAAAAATTTTTGTATGTAGAAATTATAATTTCATATAAGTCTTCTTCTGATACTTCATTAGCAACAAAAGGGTTGATAATATTCAAAGCTACTTCTTCATAACTTTTATCTCTCAAAGTATTAATATCTAATAAGGGCCAAGATTCAGGTAAATAAAGACCTCCATCTTTTGATAATCCTTGAAATAGAATATTTGTGAAAGATTCTTTTAAATTATTGTTTCTAGTACTTAAATATTTCATATACTGTTAATAAATCAATTATAAATAACGATTACTAATATATTCTTTAAAATACTTAGCATTTAAGGAACTCTTTGTAACCTGTTCTAAAATCTCATTGGTAGTAAAAAAACTACCTTTTTGATGAATATTTCTTTTTAACCAAGTAATTAAAGCTTTGAAATTACCATCTTCAATATTTTGATCTAACTTAGGAATTTCTTTACGGATTGTTTCTGCAAACTGCGCAGATGCAAGAGCGCCCAAAGTATAAGTAGGGAAATAACCAATTAAACCAGCATACCAATGAATATCCTGCAAGCAACCATTAGTATCTTTATCTATATTTTTACCAAACATTTTTTTATATTCTGTGTTCCATGCCTCAGGAATATCATTTGTAGATAGATCCCCATTGATAATTTTTTTTTCTAAATTAAATCTCATAATTATATGCAAAGGATAAGTAACTTCATCAGCTTCCACGCGAATATAAGTTTTGTTAACTTGCGTACTTAATAAATACAAATTTTCAGCTGACCACTCTTTTCCACTTAAACTTAAATTTTCTTTTAAAATTTTTGATAAATATTTTTTAAAAGCTAAAGATCGAGTGATTTGCATTTCTATAAGCAAAGACTGACTCTCATGCATTGCCATTCCTCTAGATCTACCAACAGGTTGGTGTTGCCACTCTGAAGGTAATCCTAATTCATATAAAGCGTGCCCCGTTTCATGCATAACTCCTTCTAAAGATGAAAAGGGATCTTTTTCACTATAACGAGTAGTAATACGCACATCTTCCGTAGCTCCTCCACAAAAAGGATGTTCACTTTTATCTAACCTGCCTTTAGTAAAATCAAACCCAATAGTTTCCATTAAAATTTTAGCAATTTTATGTTGATTAAAAGAAGAAAATTCATCTTCTATAGGTAAAGCAGATTCTTTTTTTTGTTTTTCAATTATCTTATCTATAGATGATAATAAAAATATTTCTAAATCTTTAAAAACTTTTGTTATGTGATCTACATTAGAATAAGGTTCGTATTTTTGAATTAAAGCTTCATATGGAGAGCAATTTAATTTTTCACTTAAAATTTCAGATTCCTGCCTAGATAAATTAATCAGTTCGTTTAATGAATTTTTAACAATACTAAAATCACAATTTTTTTTAGCTTCCTGCCATTTACCTTCACACAAGGCAGATGTCTTTGAAATAGCTTCTACTAAATCACTAGGCAAAGATGATAATAACACATATTCTCTTTGCATCTCTTTAAAGTTAGTTAAATCATTTTTAGATAGTTGACCGCTATCAATATTAGAGATTAATTCTGTTACACTTGGATCTGATAATAAACTATGCTTAAGATTAGCAATAAATGCTAGTTGATTTGCTCTATTTTGCCTTGAATTAGAAGGCATCATTGTAGACATATCCCAATGCAAAATCCCCTCAACATCTGAAGCAATAGAAACTTTAGAAAAAACTTCCTTTAACTGATTATATTCTTTTAAACTCATTTATTATTATCACTAAATTTATAAGTTAAGTTCTTGTTGTAATTGTAATTTTGAATATAAATTACATTTATTCAATAATTCTTTATGCTGACCTTCTCCAACAATTTTTCCTTTATCTAATACATATATTAAATCGGCATCTTCAATTGAACTAAGTCTATGTGCTATAATAACAGAGGTTTTATTTTTCATTAATTTATTAATAGAATTTTGTATTTTTTGTTCTGTTAAATTATCTAAAGCTGAAGTAGCTTCATCAAATAAAAGTATAGGAGCATTTTTTAATATCGCTCTTGCTATAGCTATACGTTGTCTTTGCCCTCCAGATAATTTTACACCACTTTCTCCAACTATTGTATCTAATTTATTCGGAAAAGTATTAGCAAATTCATTAACTCCTGCTTCTTCTGCTGCATTTAAAATTTCAGCAGTATTAGCTTGTAAATTTCCATATTCTATATTTGTTTTTATGCTTTGGTTAAAAAGTATCGTTTCTTGACTGACTAAAGAAAAATTGTCTCTTAATGATTTTAAAGAATACTTACTGATATCTTGTTCATCTATAAATATTTCTCCATCATAATTATTGTAAAATCTTAGTAAAAGACTAATTATTGTTGATTTTCCTGATCCAGATAAACCAACGATAGCAACTTTTTTACCTTCAGGAATAGTGATATTGAGATTTTCTAAAACATTTATATTTTCATATGCAAAATTTAAATTTTTTATTTGTATTTTTCCCTTTTTTACCAATAATTCATCTTTGAAATTATCAGTTTCTTTATTTTCATCTTCAGAATCCATAAGCTGAAAAATTCGATCAGCACCAGCTAATCCCTCCTGAATACTAATATTTAAATTTCCTAGAGCTTTAACTGGTTGATAAGCTAATAATAAACTAACTAAAAAACTCATAAATTGGCCAGTAGTCATTGATTCATTTAATACAAAAACTCCTCCTACATAAATTGAAAGAGCTATAGCTAAACTGCCTATAAATTCCATAAGTGGACTCAAGCGATTACTGATAAATGCAGATTTTATAAAATAATCTTTTATCTGATTGATTGTCTCAAATGATTTTTGTTTTTCAAAATCTTCTCTATTGTAAGCCTTAACTTGTCTTATAGATTTAATACTTTCACTTAATGAATTAGAAAATATAGCTATTTGTTGTTGAATGTTGCGTGTAATTTTCCTTATACTATTGCCAATTTTTCTAATTGGCCACAATGCTAAAGGAAAGGCAAAAAAAGCAAAAATAGTTAATTCCCAACTTTGATAAAACATATTTCCTAATAAAAATATAATTACTAAAACATCTTTAATTACACCAGTAACAGACTTCACTATTGCCATTCTTAAAAAATATGTGTCGTTTATTAATCTAGAAATTAAATTTCCAGACTTTGAGTCATTATAAAATTTTATATTAAAAAACATTAATTTCTCGAACATTTCAGATTGTAACTTAGATATTACTAAGTGGGCAACTTTGCTCATTTGAAATGAATGTGTGTACGTTGCTAACCCTTTGCATAAAGTAACTAATATGATTGCAAATGGTATTAAAAATAACATTTCCTTATTACCTTTGATTAAAACTTCATCTAAAGCAGGACGAACTAACCATGCATGCAAGCCAGTTGCTGCGGCTGAAATAATCATCATAATTAATGCTAAAAAAATTTTAAATTTATGAGGAAAAATATAATCTTTTATTAATCTAAAAATTATTTTTTTATTAGTGTGTTTATTTTTAGTCATATATATTATTTAAAAAGTTAAAAGATATATAAAACATAATAATCCAATTATATTATTAAATCTAAAGTAAAAATTACTGCTCATTTTAGAATTAAGATCCCATTTATTCAAATAAATTACAATAGCAAGAATTAAACAAAATACTGGTACTAAACTTAATAAAGATTGGGCAGTCAGGTAATTTGCACAAGCTAAAAAAGCTATAAATAAACAATAAAAAATTTGTACGTAAGTTTTGCCTTTAGAGCCAAAAAGAACAGCTGTAGATTTAATATTATTTTTTAAATCATCCTCTCGGTCTTGATAAGCATAGATTGTATCATATGCAAGTGTCCAAAAAATACAGCCTATGTACAATAATAAATGATTTAGAGAAATTTTTTCATAAAATTGCATTGATACAATAAGCACTCCCCAACTAAAAACGATACCTAAACCAAGTTGTGGCCAATAAGTATATCGTTTTAAAAATGGATAAATAATAATAAACGGGATAGAAAAAATACCACATAAAATTGCAATTTTTGTAAACTGTAATAAAATTATTAATGAAAAAATAAGTAAAAAAAATAATAAAATAAAAGACTCTAAAACAGTAATTTTATTTGAAGCAAGAGGTCTATTAAAAGTTCTTTGAACCTTTCTGTCTATTTTAATATCTACCAAGTCATTAATTATACAACCAGCACTTCTCATTAAAACAGCACCTATAAAAAAATATATGTACCAATTTATTAATTGAAATTTTTTTTGAACTATTTCAGCTAACGCAAACCAACATGGCCACATTAAAAGCATAAACCCAATAGGCTTATTTAATCTTATAAGATTAATAAAATACTTTATTTTAATAGGATTAATTACATTAAGCATAAAAAATGTTAAATATTTCATTATATTAAAATAATGAAAAAGTCCAAAACACGTATATTTGTCGATCAAAAAATAACAGCTAATTTAATTATTTATATTAAGAATAAGCAACATCATTATTTAAAAAATGTTATGCGTGTAAAAATAAATGATCTGATAAACATATTTGATGCAATATCAGGTGAATGGGAAGCAAAAATTGCATCTATAAATAGAGATAATATTGTATTACGAGTAATTAAGAAAAAAAATCTGCTTATAAAATCAAAAGATATTTGGTTAGTATTTGCCCCTATTAAATCACAAAGAATGAATATAGCTATTCAAAAGGCTACTGAATTAGGTATATCAAAAATTATACCTTGTGAAACGCAGTACTCTAATATTAAAAATATAAATATTAAAAGTCTTAGGGATAATGCTATTGAAGCAGCTGAACAGAGTGAAAGATTAGATATTCCTACAATTGAAAAAATTTGTAACTTAAATGAGCTTATCTCAAATTGGCCAAAAGATAGAAAATTAATTTTTTGTGATGAAGCAATAAAGAAAAATCAATTTATTATTGAGACTCTGTTATCTTTGAAAAATGTTGAAAATAAATTTGGTATTTTGATTGGTCCAGAAGGAGGATTTTCAAATGAAGAAAGAGATCTAATAAAAGGTGAAAAAAATGTTATATCTGTTTCTCTTGGTGATACAATTTTACGTTCAGATACAGCTATAACTGTAGCTTTATATTGTTTGAGAGAGTTGACTTAAAAAAAATATCATTTAATTAATATAGAAATTAATTTATAAAATAAATAATATGGAATTTACATCAGAATCATTACTTTTATTTCTTGTATTAGCTATATTCCTTTTCATTTACTTTCTTGTTACTAGAGTATGGATAAAAGTAGATGAAAGAAATAAAGAATCTTCATCTAATACTAATAAAGATAATTAATAAATATTATATTTATCTAGAATCTTACGAAATAACTTATTTGCAAAAAAAAGAAAAATAGCTGAAAAAAGAATTACAATAACAGTAATACTTGCTCCCGATAAACCATTAGTATAGCAAACAACACATCTAGCAAATGCTGATACGGGTATAAAAAATACTGTAATACTAGTTAAAATAAATAAAAAATAAGTCTTCATATAATACTATCTATTAATATAATTATAAAAATCAAGAATAAGTATAAAATTGAATATACAAATATTTTTTTAGCAATTACTTTGTCTTCGTTTGTTGTAACTAATAATTTGTAGCATAAATAAACATAATAGATTCCTAATATAGCACTAACAAGTAAATAGATTGGTCCGTTAAATCCAAAAAAATATGGAGATAAAGAAATTAAAAATAAAATTAGTGAGTATATAAATATATTAATTTTTGTTATTTTTATTCCAGATACTACAGGTAGCATCGGTATCTTGGCATTAGAATAATCATCAGTTTTATAAAGACTAAGAGCCCAAAAATGAGAAGGGGTCCAGAAAAATATTATTAAAAAAAGTAATAATGGCTCTAAAGATATGCTGTTAGTAGCTATAGTCCATCCTATAATTGGAGGAAAGGCTCCTGCAGCTCCTCCTATGACAATATTCTGAGGAGTACGTTGTTTTAACCACATTGTATAAACGACTACATAAAATAATATTGTTATAGTCAACATAAGAGCTGATAAAAAATTAGAAAAAAAATAGAGTGCCAAAACAGAAACTATAGAGGTAATGATACCAAATATAAGTGCATTTTCTTTTTTAACCTTTCCAGTGGGTATGGGTCTTAAACATGTTCTTTTCATTAGTGCGTCTAAATCAGACTCATACCACATGTTTAAAGATCCAGCTGCTCCAGCACCTAAAGCTACGGCAGCTAAAGATAAGGAGGCAGTAATAAAATCTACTTGAACTGGGGCAATGATCAGACCTACAACACAAGTAAAAATAACCAACGACATAACTCGTGGTTTCATTAATTGATAAAAACTGTGTAGATTAATTAGAAAATTTTTGTTGGTTAATATATTTTGTGTCACTAGCTAGTCCTCTAAATTAAGAGCCAGCTATAGCAAAATATATTTTTCTAACTATTAAAGTCCAATATGACTCATGCCACATAATAAATACAAAAACTAAAATTGCAAAACAAGGGAAAAGAATTGCTGCTATAATAGGCAATCTTTCCCAATACATGTGCATAAATATTGCACAAATAAAGCCTGCTTTAAGAAGCATAAATATTAGAATTAGTGTCCAACGAGTATATCCCTGAAAGCCATACCAATCTACCCAATAGGAAATACCGCTGAAAACAAAAAGCAATGTCCAAACATAAAAATATGTTTTTAGAGGATGTTGTTGTGTACCTTCAGCCATAAATTACCTCACCATAAATAAAAAAATGCAAAAATAAAAACCCAAACCAAATCGACAAAATGCCAATATAAACCCATAATTTCTATTGCTTCGTAGTCAGACTTTTGCGAAGTAAAAAAACCTCTTTTCCCAGTATCAAAATGTCCACGAAATACTTTATAAGTCATAATAAATAGAAAAATTACTCCTATTGTTACGTGTGTGCCATGAAAGCCAGTTATCATGAAAAATATAGCGCCAAATTGAGGAGCTCCAAAAGGATTAGACCAAGGGCGAACACCTTCCATAATTAATTTAGTCCATTCAAAAGCTTGCATACCAACAAAAGATGCACCAAGAACTGCAGTTGCTAACATGAGATAACCACACATTTTACGATTTTTTTCATAACCATATTTTACAGCTAATGCCATTGTTCCACTGCTTGTAATTAAAATAAAAGTCATGATAGCAATTAATAGAAGAGGAACATTAGCTTGACCAACATGAAGACCAAACACTTCACTCGGATTTGGCCATTCATTTTTAGTGGAAAATCTAACAGTCATATAAGATATTAAAAAAATGCTAAATACAAAAGTATCACTAACAAGAAAAATCCACATCATAGCTTTTCCCCATGGAACTCCTTTAAAAGCCTTTTGATCTGAAGACCACTCTTTTGCAAATGATTCTTTAGGAGGTATTACAACTTGAACTGATGAACTTGATTCTTCCATTTTTTGTACCTCCTTTTATGTAAACAACATTAACCCAAATAAGACTATCCATACAGCTAATAGAAAATGCCAATAAATTGAGCACAGTTCAATTGTATGTTTAGCTTTTCGAATATCAATATCATTAATATTCCAAACTTTTCTTATTGTCATTACCCAATAAACTAAACCACCTAAAAGATGTAACCCATGAAGAGCTGTAAATAGATAAAAATATGCATTAGCAGGACTTCCGTATACATAATAACCTTTATCAACCATATTTTGCCAAACTAAAAATTGACCAATAAGAAATACTAAAGCCAAAAAACCTACTAAAATTAAGTCTCTTTTTGCTTTTTTAAATTGATTTTTTTTTGAAGCTATTTGAATACGAATAAAAATAATACTACTAACAAAAAGTATAAAAGTATTAATCCATAATAAAAATGGTTCAGGCATTTTTACCCAATCATCGTAGATCATTCTATCACCGTATGTCACAATAAATAAACAAAACATTATCGTGCTTACTATCATTAAATAACGAAGACCTAGTTTTCCCACATGTAAGTTAAAAGTTTTACCTTCATGTGAATTATCAATTTTAACCTGAGCGGGATCCCAAGGCTTTTGGGTCAATTGATCTATTATTGAATCTTTTTTTGTTTCCATATTACGTTTGTTCAGCTCTTGCATTTGCTACCGCACTAGGAGGTGTATCTTGAGTAATGTAATCCTCATCAGCACCTGGAACACTGTAGTCATATGCCCATCGATAAACAACAGGTAATTCTTTATCAAAATTTCCATGAGTTGGAGGGACATCTTTTGTTCTCCATTCCAAAGAACATGCCTTCCAAGGATTTTTACCAGCTTTTTTACCAAATTTAGAGCTAACTATAATATTGTAAATGAATAAGAACTGTGCCGCTCCAGTAACTAGTGCTGCAACAGTGATAAACTGATTAATTCCTGTAATTGAATAGGTAAAAGCTTCACCTTCAAAAACTTCAAAATATCTTCTAGTAACTCCCATAAAGCCTAGGTAATGCATTGGGAAGTATATTGAATACGATCCAATAAACGTTACCCAAAAGTGAATTTTTCCAAGTCTTTCATTAAGAAAACGTCCAGTTATAAGAGGGAACCAGTGGTAAACTGATCCTAAGATTACGAGTACAGGTGCTATCCCCATAACCATATGAAAATGAGCTACTACAAAATAAGTATCTGATAGTGGTACATCAACAGCAACGTTTCCTAAAAACAATCCAGTCAAACCTCCATTAACAAAAGTAATAATAAAGGCTATTGAGAATAACATTGGGAGAGTCAGTTTAATATTTCCTCTCCATAAAGTTAGAACCCAGTTATAAACTTTTATTGCTGTTGGAACGGCAATAATTAGAGTTGTTGTGGCAAAGAAAAATCCAAACCATGGATTCATACCTGCTACATACATATGGTGCGCCCAAACAACAAAACTTAATCCTCCTATAATAACTATTGCCCATACCATCATACGATAACCAAAAATATTCTTTCTTGCATGAACAGAAATTAAATCTGAAACAATACCAAATGCAGGTAGAGCAACTATATAAACTTCAGGATGACCAAAAAACCAAAAAAGATGTTGGAATAATATTGGGCTTCCTCCCTCATGAGTAAGTTTTTCACCAAATTGAATAATTGCGGGCATAAAAAAACTAGTGCCAAGCATATTATCAAGTGTCATCATAATGCCGGCAACAAATAAAGCTGGAAAAGCAAATAAAGCCAAAACAGTTGCTGTAAAAATTCCCCATACAGTTAAAGGAAGTCTCATTAATGTCATCCCTCGTGTTCTTGCTTGCAAGACAGTAATAACATAATTTAGACCGCCCATTGTAAAACCAATTACAAATACTGCTAAGGAAACTAACATTAGAACTATTCCCAAACCATCACCACCTGGAGTTCCAGATGTAATGGCCTGAGGAGGATATAATGTCCATCCTGCGCCAGTAGGACCACCTGGTACAAAATAACTTGAGGCTAAAATTATTACGGCTAAGAAAAATACCCAGAAACTAACCATGTTTACATATGGAAATACCATATCACGTGCACCAACCATTAGCGGTATTAAATAATTACCAAACCCTCCTAGGAAAAGGGCTGTCAATAAGTATACAACCATTATCATACCATGCATTGTTACTAATTGATAATATTGAGCAGCATCCATTGGGATCAAACCTGGAAATGCTATTTGCATTCTCATAAGCCATGAAGAAACTAAACCTACGAGACCTATTGCTACTGCAGTTAAACCATACTGAATTCCAATAACTTTTGCATCTTGACAAAAAATGTATTTAGTCCAAAAACTTTTTGCATGATAGAGGTCCTGCGGGGCTACTTCCAATGCAGGTATCGATTCTTTATTCTTTACAACATCTTCATAACTATCTGCAGCCACTATATACCTCCTTTAAAGATCATTCTTTTTATTAAGTGCAATTTTTATTAAATCACTTTTGCCATTACTTGCTAGCACTTCCTCAAAAGTCATTTGTTCATCTACCCATTCATCATATTCTTTTTGTTCATCAACATATACATAGCCAAGCATAGCATAATGGCCTGTACCACAATATTCAGCACATAAAATTTCATACTCGCCTGTTTTTATTGGGGTAAACCAATAATATGTTATCGTTCCTGGCACCATATCCATTTTAGCTCTAAACTGAGGAACATAAAAATCATGCAAAACATCTAAAGCTCTTAAATTTAATTTTAATGGTCGATCGAGTAATATATGAAGATCATCAGCATCAACTAATACATCATCAAGACTATACGGATCATCTGTATTCAAACCAAAAGGATTATCATCATCAATATTTTTTATACTTGTAGTACCCAACACTCCATCTTTACCGGGCAAACGATACATCCAGCCCCATTGTTGACCAACAACTTCTATCTCATACGCTCCTTTTGGAACTGTTACAAAATTATTCCAAACAATAAGTCCTGGGGCTAGTAGAGCTATAACACCAATTGTCGTTAGGATAGTTAGTGTCCATTCTAATTTTGAATTTTCAGGTTCGTATTCAGCTTTTTTGTCTTTATCATATCTAAACTTCCAAATGCAATATGCCATGAACAAACCTATTGCTACAAACACTGCACCTGTTATCCAAAAAGTTAAGATGATTGTATCATCCATTCCAACCCAATTTGAAGCAATTTCACTCCACCACCATGGTGACACCATATGGAAAACAACTGAGCCTAAGATGACAATTAAAACTAAAAGTACGACAAACATTTTTCAGGGATTAAATAGTTTAATATTAAGAGAAATCAAAGCAAAAACTGAGAAATTTAAATAAATTATTTAATATTTTTCCCATTTTTATTGACACTTATCAGAGTGCGACTTTTAGTCATGCTAGATTAATCGAATTTTCATATTTTTTTTTGATTTAAGGTTTTATTTACTTAAATATTACTTAAAATAAAGGTAAGGAAAGATTATGAAATTTGTTATTATATTTATTAGCCTATTTTTTTCAAAAATATTATTTGGAGCTGACATTAATGTTCAGATGCTTAATAAATTAGAAAAAAGAAATATGGTATTTAGTGAAGAGATTATTAAAATTAATGTTGGTGATACTGTTTTTTGGGAAGCAACTGATAAAGGACATAACGTAGAATTTATTTCTAAAAATGGTGTTCCAGAAGGAGTTGATAAGTTTAAATCTAAAATTAATAAAGATGCTGAATTTACTTTTACTATACCTGGCATTTACGCATACTGGTGCACACCTCATAAAACTATGGGTATGATAGGTTTTGTAATAGTAGGAGATGATTTATCAAATTTAGACTCTATTAAAAAAGTTAAATTTGGTGGTAAATCAAAAAAAATTGCAAAAGGACTTATTGCTGAAATTGAAGGTTAATAATTTTTGGTGTTAAAAAAAAACAGATTTTTATTTTTTGTTATTTTAAATACTGCATTATTAATGATTATTTTATTTCTATCAATTCCAATTTCTAAACTTTTAAAAAAAATTGATTTAGAAGATAATGAATTTATAGAAGGCCAAGTCATTATAAATCCAAAAGCAGTTTCTCCTGCAATCTTAGACAGAGAAGTTAATATTAAATTATTAGCGAAAGTAGATGAATCACTTAATTGGTCATTTGAACCTTTGCAGGATAATATAGTTGTTAAAATTGGAGAGAATACAAAAGTAGAGTACATCGGCAAAAACTTAACAAATGAAACTTTAACTTCTACTGCTAATTTTGTTGCCAATCCTGATACTATTCAGCCTTATTTAATTAAGTCTGAATGTTTCTGTTTTATTGAACAAACCCTTAATTCTGGCGAAAGTAAAATTTTTACTATGGTGTTTTTTATTGATCCATCTATGGATTCAGACAAAAATTTTAATGATTTAAAAGAACTAGTATTCACATACGAATTTTCAGAATATAAAAGTTAATACTTAATTTATTAACTTCTAAAATGAGTATTAGAAAAAAATTATTAAAACATTTTATTGTTCAACAACTATTAGCATTCATTGCGTTCATATATATCGTATTTGTTAAAATAACTTCAAATATCAAATATGAAAATATTGATTCACCTAAAAAATATTGGCAAAATAAAAAACCATTTATTTTAGCTTTTTGGCATGGCCAACTAATGACATTTAGCTATACTTGGAAAATTAATAAAAAATTAAATATTCTCGCTTCAAGTCATAGTGATGGTAGATTTGGTGCAAGTATAGCTAGATACTTTAAATTAAATAACATACCCATATCAAGTGATAGTAATAATTTATCACTCAGACCAATTTTTAAAATTTTAAATTCAAATAATTATATTGCTATCACACCAGATGGTCCAAGAGGCCCAAAAGAAAAAGTTTCTGAAGGAATAATTAAGATTGCTAAAATATCAAAGGTACCAATTATTCCTGTTGGTTTTGGATCATCAAAAAACTTTTGTCTAAAATCATGGGATTCTTTTCTTATAACTTTGCCTTTCTCCAAATGTAGGATAGTTTGGGGTGATTCAATTACTATTCCTGAAAATTTAGAAGATCAAGAAATTGCAACATATAAAAAAATAATTGAAGAAAAAATAAATGAATGTGTAAAAAAAGCTAAAGAAAATTTATATGATAAATCTTTATAAAATACTAGGTTGGATTTTAATTCCCTTAATAAAAATCAATACATTAATTAGAATAAAAAAGAATAAAGAATTATCTTCAAGATATAAAGAGCGATATGGGATTACATCTAAGCTTCCAATTAATAATAAGAAAGTCATATGGATACACGCTGCAAGTTTGGGCGAATTTAAGAGTACTGATCATTTGATTAAGAAATATTTTAAAAATTATACATTGTTAGTTACTACTACTACTGTAAGTGCAGCAAATTTTGCACAACAAAAATATGGAGATAAAATTATTCATCAATTTGCACCCTTAGATATTAATATTTGGGTTAAAAGATTTTTATTGCATTGGAATCCAGCATTTGTAATTTGGGTTGAATCAGATTTATGGCCAATAACCCTCAATATGATAAAAAAATCAAAAATTGAGGCCATTTTAGTAAATGTAAGATTGTCTCCTAAATCTCTAAAAAGATGGAAATTGATTCCTTCGCTTTATAATAATTTAATGCATTGCTTTAATGAAATTTTTGCTCAAAGTAGAAATGATCAGAAAAGGATTCAATCTTTATCAAATAAAAATATTGAGTTCATTGGTAATTTAAAATTAACTCAATCAAATCTATTGAGCAATATATCTAAAACAAAATCAAAGTATCTAACAATTATGTTAGCAAATACACACCATCAAGAAGAAACACAAATATTGCCTATACTGAAAAATCTTTTAAAACATTATACCAATTTAAAACTTATTATTGCTCCAAGGCACCCTGAGCGATCTAAGATAATAGAAAATTTGTGTTTAAAAAATAATCTTGCTAGTGAATTACATTCAAGAAAAAAAGGGAATTCTAATAAGATTTTAATAATAGATTCATTTGGAATTCTTGATGAATATTACGCAATAAGCGATATTGTTTTTTTAGGAGGGTCGCTGGTTGACTCAGGTGGACATAACCCTTTAGAGCCAGCTATTAATAATTGTGCAATCATAACAGGACCAATATTATTTAATTGGCAAAATATATTTGAAGAAATGATCAAAGATGAATCTTGTATTATAGTCGAGTCTGAAAAAATGATAAAAAATGAAATAAAAATTTTAATTGATGATAAAAATAAATTGGATAGAATAAAAACAAATGCTTATAAATTTGCTCAAAAAAATTTTATTAATACTAACTTATTAGAGGAAACAATAAATCAATATTTAAAAAAATACGATGTTAAAAGCTCCTAAATTTTGGTATGTAAAAAAAGATACTTTGCTCTCACGTGTTTTTTATCCTTTATCATTGTTGTTTAGACTAGGTACAAAAATTAGAAATACTATAAGCGTAACTAAAAAATCACATTTGCCAATAATATGTGTGGGCAATATAGTAGTTGGAGGAGCTGGCAAAACTCCAGTTGCATTAAAAATTGGAAAGATGCTAATAGAATCAGGCTACTCTCCTCATTTTATTTCAAAAGGATATGCAGGTTTAATAAAAACTAATACGCCAGTAGAATCATGGCATTCACCTAAATCAGTCGGAGATGAACCTCTATTATTATCTGAAATAGCACCAACATGGATTGGAATTGATAGAAATAAATCGATAAGTCTCGCTGCTGAAAAAGGAGGGGATTGTATCATTATGGACGATGGATTTCAAAACCCTACTATTCATAAAGATTTTTCCATTATTGTTATAAATGCTGCTCAAGAATTTGGTAATAAAAGAGTAATGCCTGCAGGGCCACTTAGAGAAAGTATCAAAAGAGGTTTGTCTCGAACTAATTTAATTGTAGTTATAGGTGAAATAACAGAATATTTAAAAAAAACAATTCCTGATCATATTCCGGTAATACCTGCAAAATTTAATATTTTTAATGAAAGCAAAATATTTAAGGGTCAAACTATTACTGCTTTTGCAGGAATAGCTTATCCTGAAAAATTTTTTTCTTCTTTAAGAGAGCAAGGTGCCAAAGTAGTAAAAGAGATAATATATCCAGATCATCATATATATGATGAAAATGATTTATTATATCTTGCAGAAACAGCTAATAAAAATAAATCTATACTCGTATCTACAAAAAAAGATTTTGTTAGAATTCCTAAGTCCTATAGATCTCTAATTAACACTTTAGAAGGAGAGATCGTTTTTGAAAAAGAAAGTTTGATAAAAGAAATTTTAACAAATGTTATAGAAAATCAAATACAAAATGCAAAATAATTTATTTAAAAAAATATTATTAAACTTAGAATTTATAGTTATTTTTTTAATTTTTCTTTTTTTAAATTTAATGCCTATTAAATTTGTAACATTTTTAGGTAGTGTAATATTTAGAACTTTAGGTCCATTAACTAAAACACAAAAAATTGTAAAAAAAAATTTGTCAAAAATTTTTCCTGAAAAGAATAATATGCAAATTAAAAAAGAGTCAGTACTGGGATGGTCAAATACTGGTAAAACTTTTTTTGAATTATTGATTCTGCCAAAAATAACAAGATCTAAAAATAAAATTTTAATTGAAGGGAGGAAGATACTAGATGAATTAATTAATAATAAAGAAAAGGCCATATTCATAGGCATACATCAATCAAATTGGGAAATACTAGTGCCTACGATCGATAAGATTGGAGTACCTTTAGTAGGAATATACCGCCATATTAATAATCCTTATATCAACAAACTTATTTTACAAATTAGAAAAAAAAGTCTTTATTCAGATAAAAGCTTTTATACACCAAAAGGAAAAAAAAGTGCAAAAGACATAATTGAAGGTATCATTAATAATAATTCAATAATATTACTTGTTGATCAAAGAGATTCAGCTGGTCAGATAATAGACTTTTTCAATTTTCCTGCCAAAACTCAAACTGGCTTTATTAAAATTGCAAAAAAATATAATATGAAAATAATTCCTGTAGAAAATATAAGAAATTTAAATAATACTTTTACTCTTAAATTTCATGCTCCTATAAATACATTGGAAAATCAATTATCTGAGAATGAATTAATGCTAGAAATTCATAAAAAAATAGAATCTTGGATTATAAAAAATCCAACTAATTGGTTTTTACAACATAATCGTTTTAATTAATTTTCTTAACTTTAATATTAATAAGTTTATCTAAAAACTGAATGTCTAGTGTATCCTCTTTTTTTATAAGATTGGATTTATTAATAATTTTTTTAGACTTTCTAATTATACTGTAACCTTTTTTTAGATTAGAATGCAATGAATTTGATTGAAGCAGAAGAGTGAGTTTTTTTAATTCCTTTATATAATTCTCTTTTTTATTTAAAAATATTTTGTCAACCTCCTTTATAGTATTATTTAAATATTTTTTTTGAGATTCGATTATTTTTTCTGGAGGACGTATTAAGTTTGCAATATGACTAAATTCTTTATAATTAAGTTTATAAATATAATTTAATTGATTAAAAAAATTATTATCAATATTCTTTATTTTATTTCTATAGTTATCAATAATATTATGAGGTGCTTTTAGAAATTTGGATGAATTATATATTTGAGATTTAATAATATCTATTTTATTTTCAAAAAAATTATTAATTCTATTATAAAAATGAATAATAATCTGTTTTAATTCACTTTGCATTGGAGTAGCTTTTTCTGCAGCTGCAGTAGGAGTCGCGACTCTCATATCACTAACATAATCAATAATAGTTGTATCAGTTTCATGTCCAATAGCTGAAATTATAGGAATCTTAGAATCATAAACAGAGATGGCCAACTTTTCATCATTAAATGCCATAAGATCTTCTGTGCTTCCCCCTCCTCTTGCAATAATAATCACATCCGGATTTAATTTGTACTTTGAAGAATTAAAGCCCTCTATAGCTTCTATAATTTTTTCTGGCGCTTCCACACCTTGAACAGGAACTGGCCATAAATCTATATTTGTTGGAAAACGATCTTTTACACGATTTATTATGTCATGAATAACAGATCCTTCTGCTGAAGTAATTACCCCAATCTTGCTCGATAAAAATGGAATTTGTTTTTTGTGTTCTTCATCAAAAATTCCCTTAGATTTTAATCTTTTTTTTCTATCTTCAATTAATTTTAATAAAGCTCCTTCACCAGCTAACTCTATTCTATCTATGTTAATAGAATAAGTTGAAATACTTTTAGCGTATGTAGATATTTTGCCAGTAACAATAACTTCCATTCCAACTTCTGGCTGAATTTGCAAATAATTTTTTTTCTGACTCCATATAGTAGCATTCAAAACAGAATTTTCATCCTTTAAAGTTAAATATATATGGCCACTAGAGGCACTTTTAAGTTGAGATACTTCCCCTCTAATACGTACATAAGTAAAATTTGACTCAACTACATCTTTTATTTTTTGATTAAATTGAGTTACTTCATACTCAGGAATATTTATACCATCTATCATCTATTTCTTTTTTTTTGAAAAAAATTTTTCAAAATGTCTGAACATTTTTTTTCTTCAATGCCTCCATAAACTTCAGGAACAAAGTAATTTTTTGTATTATATAATTTCATTATGCTATCCAAACTACCTTTTTTTTCGTCATAAGCTCCAAAATAGATTCTACTTATATGCACTTCACTAATTGCGGCTGCACACATAGTACATGGTTCTAATGTAACAAACAAACTAGTTTCAACTAAAAACTTCGTTTTTTTTATTTTACATGCTTCATTTATTAAGCATATCTCAGCATGGGAAGAGGCATTATTATTTAAATTGACCATATTATGCGATGCATTAATAATTTTGTGACTAATATTATCTACCAAAACTGCTCCAATAGGCACTTCTTTGCATAAAATTGCTTTATTTGCCTGCTCAATGGCTTTGTTCATAAAAAAATTAATGTTCATAAAAATAAAATCAAATGATAAATTATAAGTATACAATAACTTTAAAATGAAAAAACCATTAATAGGAATTACTTTGGATAATGAAGATAAAGGGGGATATTCTAAATTTCCTTGGTATGCAATAAGACATAACTATTTACATAGTATTGAAAAATATGGGGGAATTCCATTTCCTCTTTATCACTCAAATAAAAATACTTCTGAATTGTTTAATATTTTAAATGGATTAGTTATTACTGGTGGAAATTTTGATATCGATCCAAAAATATATGGGAATAGATCATCGGGAGCCAGAATCCTAAAAAATCAAAGAACAAATTTTGAAATAGCAATTACAAAAAAATTTTTAAAATCCTCTAAGCCAATTTTGGGTATATGTGGAGGCGCTCAACTCCTTAATGTTGTTTGTGGAGGAACTTTAATACAAGACATCAAAAAAAATAATTTGTTTCCTATAAATCATGAACAAAAGAATCCAAGAAATGAAACTAGTCATAAAATTGAAATTATATCAAAAACTCTATTAGCAAAAATTAATAAAAAAAAATTCTCAAAAGTAAATAGCGCTCATCATCAAGCAATTAAAGATATTGGCAAAAATATAATTATAAGTAGTTACGCTCCTGATGGGATCATTGAATCCATAGAACACAAGCATCATAAATGGTGTATTGGTGTTCAATGGCATCCAGAATTTTTAATAACTAAAGAAGATAAAAATTTAATTAAAAATTTTATAAAAAATACTAAAAAATAATGAGAATAGCAAAATATATTTCTAATGCGGGATATTGTTCAAGAAGAGAAGCAGAAAAGCTAATTGATCAAAAAAAAGTCTATATCAATAATATTTGCTGCAATCATCCAAGCACCTTAGTAAATGAAAAAGATAAAATTGTTATTCAAAATCAAATTATTAAATTACAAAAAAAAGTTCGTTTATGGAAAATGTACAAACCAAAAAAAACTATTTGTACTAATTCTGATCCACAAAACAGAAAAACTATATTTAGTTTAATACCGAAAAACTATCCAAGAATGATAAGTATTGGTCGATTAGATTTTATGAGTGAGGGATTGATGCTACTGACAAATAATGGAGAAATGGCAAGAAACTATGAATTACCTTCTTCAAACATTATTAGAATTTATAGGGTATGTATAAGAGGTGTGATTGATTCTAAGGATCTCGCAATTATTAATAAGGGAGTTACAATTAATAAAATCAATTATAAAAAAATTAAAGTTAAAATTGAAAAGATAGCAACTCCTTATACTTGGTTGATATTTAAAATGACTGAGGGGAAAAACAGAGAGATAAGAAAACTATGTGACTATTTTTTATGGAATATAGTTAATTTAGTTCGTATCCAATACGGATCTATAAAATTAACAGATTTAAAGCCAGGAGAAGTAATTGAAGTAAAAAAATTTAGAACATTAATATGATTTATATAAGTGGTGGTAAATATAAAAAAAGAAAAATTGAAGTAGAAACAAATATCGTAAGACCTACTTCAAGTAGTAAAAGAGAATCAATTTTCTCAATTTTAGAGAGCTTTGCTATAAAATCTTCATTGGAAATCTATAATAATAAATGTTTTGTTGATTTATTTGCAGGCACTGGTGCATTAGGAATAGAAGCTATATCAAGAGGAGGATCAATTGCTTATTTTTATGAAATTAATAATCAAGTTTACAAAACATTAATTAAAAACTGTAATACAATTTGTAAAAGTAATGAATTTTATATTTATAAAAAAGATGTTACTCAAATTAAAAAAATAGAAATAACCTTACCATGTTCAGCTATTTTTCTTGATCCACCTTACAAATTTGATAATTTTGATAAAATTTTTGATATTATATTACAAAGCAATATATTAGAAAAAGATACTGTATTAATAATTGAAACAGATATTAATAAAAATTTAAATATAGATAATAAATTTAAAATTATAAATGAAAAAATTTATGGGATCACAAAAATTTTATTTTTAAAAAAATTAGACTAAATATTTTTTTGTAAGAATTTTACCTTGTTCTACAGCTGGTTGATTAAAAGGATTAACTTCAAAATATAAACATGTAGCAATAGTTTCTTGAATACTAAATGCTAATAGTTTTCCTATAGAATATTCATCTATAGTAGATAAATAAATTTCACGACATGGAATTTTATTTTGAACAAAAGTATCAACTGTAGCTCTTTGTTCAGCTTCCATTAAATCACCCATTTTTTTATCAAATAAATAATCAATATTATTTTCTTTTATTATTTCATTATTCAATTTAAATCCCTTATCAGCATGATCAGTTGTTATAAAAGTAAAAAATTTATCTCTTGGGCCGTCTAAATATAATTGTAATTGGCTATGCTGATCTGTTGTCCCCACTGAATGAATCGGTGTAATACCTTTTTGATCTTTACCAATACTTTCAGCCCATAATTGTAGATACCATTTACCAAAATATAGTAAAGAATCTGAGTAAGTCATCACAACTGAAGAGGATAAGTCCTTTATAATATTCTGAAATTTAAAAAAACGTGCAATTTTAATAAAATCTTCTGAATTGGTATTATTTATTTGTTCTAAAGCTCCAGCATGTATTTCTTTTACATTTAGGCCAGCAATTACAGCTGGGATCATTCCTACATTAGAGAAGATAGAATATCTTCCACCGATATCTTTGCTGTGATTAATCATATGTATATTATTTTTATTGGCTATATTTGTAAGGGGACTTGCTTTGTCTTCTGTTATTATAAGAGAGTTATTAAATAATAAATCCTTCATATTTTTTTGATCAAAAATTTCAATCAAGCTTAAATATTGACTTAAAGTTTCTGGAGTAGAGCCGGATTTGGAAATAATGATAAAGCCTAACTTCGTAAGATCAAGATTATTAATTTTATTTTGAAATCGAACTGGATCAATATTATCAAAGAAATCTATTGTAATATTATTTTTTTGTAAACCATCAATAATTGCTTTTGCACCTAAATTTGATCCACCAGTTCCAAAAACTAAAAAATGCTTTTTATTTTTCGAAAAATTATTAGCTGTATTAATAGACTCTTCCAATAATTTACCATCACTTAAAATTTTTAATCCAGGAAAATTTTTTAAAGTTTCATCAATTTTTGAAATTAAATTATTGTTATTGTCTGTAATATTAATGTTTTTATTAAAATCAATATTATAAAATTTATTTTTTAAAACCATTTAAAATAAAATAAATCTTTTTTTCTTTTTCTTCTTAATTGTTTGGGTGGTAATATTGTTTTCACAATCAGCAATAGACTCTCCTTCAAAGTTTTTATTTCTTATACATTCTGATTCTTTCACTGCATCTAAAACATCATGCTCATTTTCAAATGTAACATCAAAAATTCCAGTAGAACTCATTTCTTGTGCATAATCTTCATCTATTTCTTCTCTTATCTTAGAAGAAGCATTTACTGCATCTGTCTCTTTTAAAATCTGATTCATTGTAGATAAATTATCTTGTTTTTTTGAATCGTTCTCGTCTAATCCGTATAAAATTTCTTTTGCCAAATCGGATTCAACATTATCAATATTTTTCTCTTCTAATTGATCTGGGGGAATAAGATCAAAATCAGGGGGAATAACTAAAGGTGGATTTTCAACTACCACATACTCATCTAAAGATTTTCTTGTAACCCCTGCGCTTTCTCGAACAGAAGAACAAGAATTTAAAAAAATTGTTAATATCAAAATAATATAAAAAATATAATTCATGTATCTTTGTTTCTTTTATTAAAATCTTTCAAAATTTGATATAATATAATTAAAATCCCAATTGATATATAAATATCAGCAAAATTAAATGCAGGCCAGTAAAAGTCATTATAGTGAAAATATAAGAAATCAATAACATAACCATTTATACTTCGATCAAAGATATTAGATAATCCACCTGCAATAATTACCAAAATCCCCCATTTTTCAAGATTATTTCTAGCTTTAAAGTATATTGAAATTAAAAAAATTATTACAAGCAAGCCAATAATGACAAATAACCAATGACTCATCAAACCAGAAAAAAGACCAAAAGATATTCCATAATTATGTATATGTGCCAAATCAAAAAAAGAAGTTACATATATAAAACTATTGAGACCTATTGAATTAAAAACTAATTTCTTTGAAAAAAAATCAAGAATAATTAATAAAATTATAAAAAATATTTTAAAAAACATTTTCTATTTTTTAATTGCTTCATCACAACGTTGACAAATTTGTTTATCTTGCAATATAACTGTATATTTCCAACATCTTTCACATTTTTGACCGTCAGTTTTTTCTACTGTCACCGCTACATCATCAATCTCTTCTAATGCAAAGTAATCTTTTTTATTCTTGTAATCTAATAGTTGAAATGAGGAAGTAATAGCTATTTCATCAAAATTAATTTCTTCTATTTTCTTTTTTAAATCTTCTTTAACATATATTATTACATTTGCTTCCAAACTTGAGCCAATCAATTTTTCTGCTCTTTTTTTCTCAATAGCTCCTGTAATAACTTTTCGAATATTTTTAATTATATTCCATTTGTTTGCAATATCATTATTCTTAAAATCTTGAGATGCTTTAAGAAAATCCTCCAGATGAATACTAGATGTATTACCCTTGGCCTTCCAGGCTTCTTCACAAGTAAAGCTTAAAGAAGGTGCTAACCATCTGACAAGATGATCAAAAATTAAATTCAATAAAGTTCTCGCAGAACGTCTTTTTTTTGAATCAAATGAGTCACAGTATATTGAGTCTTTACGAATATCAAAATAAAATGCAGATAAGTCATTTGAACAAAAATTTAATAATGTAGTAAACATTAAATGAAAATTAAAATCCATAACACATTTTTGAATAATCTGATCTACTTCCCACAATCTATGTAAGATGTATTTTTCTAATTCTGGAAATTCTGCAATATTAATTTTTTCTTTTTCATCAAAACCCTCTAGATTACCTATTAAGTAACGAAAGGTATTTCTTATTCTTCTATAAGAATCACTTTGGGCTTTTAAAATGGCATTATCTAATTTTAGATCATCATAGTAATCTGATGCAACTACCCATAAACGAAGTATATCAACTCCATATTGAGACATGACTTTTTCAGGAGAAATAACATTTCCTAGAGACTTTGACATCTTGCGACCTTTGCCATCAACTACAAAACCATGTGTTAAAACACTTTCATAGGGGGCTCTTCCTCTTGTTCCTGCAGACTCTAATAAAGAAGAATGAAACCAGCCTCTATGTTGGTCACTTCCCTCTAGATACATTGATGCTGGCCATTTTAGGTCTTCTCTTTTTTCTAAGCAAAACGCATGCGTAGAACCACTATCAAACCAAACCTCAACTACATCTTGAATTTGATCATAGTCATTTATAGAATAATCATCTCCTAAAAATCTTTTTGGATCCTCAGTAAACCACGTATCACTGCCTTCTTTTTCATAAATATCTGCAATACGATTAATTACTTTAATATCTCTTAGAGGTTGCTCAGTTTTTTTATTAACAAACAATGGAAGTGGGACTCCCCAAACTCTTTGACGAGAAACACACCAATCAGGACGAGTTTCAATCATTGAACGTAGTCGTGTTTGTCCTTGAGGTGGATAAAATATTGTTTCATCAATTGATTTTAATGCTTTTTCTCGTAAGTCTTTTTTGTCCATTGATATAAACCATTGAGGAGTATTACGAAAAATCAATGGTGCTTTTGATCTCCAAGAGTGAGGATAGCTATGTCTTAAAGTACCTTGATGAAGTAATTTTTTAAATTCTTTTAACTTATCTGCAATTTTTTGGTCAACCTTATATACGTGTTCTCCTTCAAAACCGACAGCATGATGATTGTATTTACCATCATCTTCTACAGTTTGTATAACATCAACATCATTTTTTATTCCTAAAATGTAATCATCTGCTCCGTGACCTGGGGCAATATGTACAATGCCTGTTCCTTGTTCTAAATTAACAAAATCTCCCTCCAAAGCTCTAACATTAAAGTTATATCCTAAAGGTTTAAATGGATGTTCACATTCAGTACCTTCTAAATCTTTCCCAAAAAATTTTTTAATAATTTTTGATTCATCAATGCCTATTTCATCTAATACTTGGTTTTTTAATTCATCAGCTATAACTAATTTTTCACCTATATTTGCTAAAGATTTTTCATTAGTCTTAATGATTTCAATTAAGGAATATTCGAGATCCTTACCGTATGCTACAGCTCGATTACCAGGTATTGTCCAGGGAGTTGTTGTCCAAATTACTATATTTGTATCTACCAATTCATTAATTAAACTTTTAGTAACTTTAAATTTTACATAGATAGTATTCGATGTATGATCCTCATATTCTACTTCGGCATCTGCTAAAGCTGTTTTTTCAACAACCGACCATAAAACTGGTCTAGCTCCTTTATATAAACTTTTATCTAATAAAAATTTTCCCAACTCTCTTACAATTTGAGCTTCAGCTTCATTGGACATTGTCAAATATGGGTTATTCCAATCCCCTTCTACTCCCAATCTTCTAAATTCTTTTTTTTGAATTTCTATCCATTTTTCCGCAAACTCTCGGCACTCTTGACGAAACTGTACAATAGGAACATCATCTTTGTTTTGTCCTTTTTTTCGATATTCTTCTTCAATTTTCCACTCAATAGGTAAACCATGACAATCCCATCCTGGAACATAAATGGAATCTTTCCCTGACATCTGTTGTGTTCTAACTATAACGTCTTTTAGTATTTTATTTAAAGCAGTTCCCATATGAATATGTCCATTTGCATATGGAGGTCCATCATGGAGTACAAATTTTTCTCTTCCCTTAGACTTTTCTCTAAGCTTTAAAAATATTTTTTCTTTATCCCACTCTTCTAAAATTTTAGGTTCTTTTTGAGGAAGATTGGCTCTCATCTCAAAAGTAGTTTTAGGTAAAAAAATTGTATCTTTGAATTCCATTTATTTTCTTAAGTGATAATCTTTAGCAATTTGAATATCTTTATTTATTTGTTCAACCAAATAATCAAAGGTTTCAAATTTCTTTTCACCCCTAATAAATGCAAGAAATTCAACAGTCAAATAGTTACCATAGATATCTCTATCAAAATCAAATAGATGTGCTTCTAACAACAATTTTTCACCTTCTACAGTAGGTCTAATTCCAAAATTAGCGATACCTTTGTTGACTTCATCTCCAAATTTTATGTTAACGGCGTAAACACCTTTTAACGGATATATTTCATTGTGTGGAAGAATATTAGCCGTTGGAAAATTCATTTTTCTTGCTCTTTTATCACCATGAATGACTTTTCCTTGCATACTCCAAGGTCTACCTAACAATAAATTAGCCTCTTCTATTTCTCCTGTTCTAATACATTCTCTTATATCTGTAGATGAATAAGGGGTTTTAGTTTTTGGATTAGTAATTTGTTCAATTGTTTTTAAATTAAATCCATGAATCTTTCCATGATCAAGCAGAAGGTTTGTATCCCCTTTTCTATCTTTTCCAAATCGAAAATCATAACCAACTATTAACTTTTCAACTTTTAATTGATCAACAATAATTTTTTTTATAAAATCTACCGGAGAAAGATTGGAGAGTAATTCATCAAACTTTAAACAAAAATAATGATCAATGCCTAATTCTGTAAAAATTAATTGTTTCTTTTCTTCTGAAAGAATTTGATATTGATCTAGTTCACGAGAAAAAAATTGTCTAGGATGTGGATTAAAACTTAAAATAGCAGAAGGTCTATTTAACTCTTTCGCTTCTTTAACCAATGAATTAATAATTTGCTGATGACCCAAATGAATACCATCAAAATTACCTATTGCTAAATGAAATAAATGACCTTCAACTTTACTGTTTAAGTTAATATTATGAGTTTGCACTAAAGATATTTGTTTAAAATATTTTCTAGATATTCTTGCTGACCCGACTGCGGTTTGGGTTCGATATTTTCACTAATTACTTTATTAGCTATAGTCTCTAAATTGCCTTCTTGACTATGAATAAATTTTCCTAGATTCTGATCCCATTTTTTGTAACGATTTTGAATATATGTAGATAATTCTTTATCATTAATCATTTTTTCAACAGCAATTAATGATCGTGCAGCAACATCCATACCGCCAATATGAGCATAAAATAAATCCTCCGGATCAATTGATTGTCTTCTTATTTTAGCATCAAAATTTAATCCCCCTTGTTTGAATCCGCCATTAGAAAATATATGATAAAAAGGCATTAATAACTCTAGAGGATTGTTTGGAAATTGATCCGTATCCCAACCCAATAAGGTATCCCCTCTATTAATATCAATACTACCTAAAGCATTATTTGCAATTGCATAAGCAATTTCATGTTCAAAATTATGACCTGATAACGTTGCATGATTAACTTCAATATTTAAATGTATCTCATTTTCAAGTCCTGCTTTTCTAATAAGTGCTAAACAAGCAGCTGAGTCAAAATCATATTGATGTTTAGTTGGTTCGTGAGGTTTTGGTTCTAATAATATTTGACCATTAAATCCAATTTTATGTTTATGATTAACAACTAACTCTAAAAAACGAGCTAGATTATTCATTTCCAATTTCATATTTGTATTTAGAATTGTTTCATATCCTTCTCTGCCTCCCCAAAGAACATAGTTTTGTCCACCGAGGCGCATTGTAGCTTCCATGCAATCTTTTACTTGAGCAGCCTTATATGCAAAAACTTCTGGGTCAGGATTAGTGGATGCTCCAGCCATATATCGTCGATGAGAAAAAGCATTTGCTGTTCCCCAAAGTAATTTTACTTTACTTTTACTTAATTTTTTTTCCATTAAATCTATAATGTGGAAAAAATTCTTTTGTGTTTCAGAATAATTTTTTCCTTCTGGAGAAATATCTCTATCGTGAAAACAGAAAAAAGGAGTGGTAATTTTGTCAAAAAAGTCAAAAGCTTCATCTAGTTTTTCTTCTGCTTTTTCAATAGGCTCTCCTTGTTGCATCCACGGTCTTTCAAAAGTTGGTCCTCCAAATGGATCAAGACCTGGCCAAGTAAAAGTATGCCAATAACAAGTTGCAAAACGCAAATGATCTTTCATTTTTTTTCCTAAAACAACTTTATCTTCATCATAGTATTTGAAGCTTAGCGGATTATTGCTATCAACTCCTTCATACTGAATTTTAGAAATATCTTTAAAATAACTACTCATTTGAGCCTCTTATAATATATTAAAATTATACTGTATATATTAGCTTTAGACTGATGATTTTTTTTGTAGAAAATAGTTAGGATCTCTTGTTTGTTTTATAACAGCAGGAATCATTTCTTTTAAACCAGCAATAAAACTTGGATTTGGAGGTGGTAATTGATCTTTTACCACCTGATGTAATTTAGGTAAATTATAAAAAGGAACTTGAGGAAAAATGTGATGTTCAAGATGATACTGCATATTAAAATATAATAACCATCCTAAAATAGGTCCGCACAAAAATGTTCTAGCACTTTCTCTATGATCCCAAGAATTTGATTTTAATCCTGCATGTTGTAATAAGCCACAAAGATGAAGTAAAGGCCATCCATATACAGAAGGCGTAAAAATTAAAAATAATGGAAGAAAACTTCCTATTGAATAGGACCAATATAATGTTCCTAAAGTTATTAAAACAAATAATCTACTTGTCCATATCATGCGAGAGCGTTGATATTCAGGCACACAGTCTTTTGCTACTTGAGTCATGATACCAAGAGAATGATAAAGAATTTTTTTAGATTCATAATAGTATCTTCGAAGAGAAAGAAGGTCCCAAAGAAATACATTTATTAATTTAGAATTTGGAGGAACAGCAATTTCATAATCTATTCCTACATGAATTGTTCGACTGTGATGATGGGTATGACTCCATCGCCATGAAACAGGTTCAAAATAACAAATAAAACTTGAAATTTCATAAAAGAAATCATTTAACCATCTTGTTCGAAAAACAGAGCGATGACCATACTCATGCCATCTTGCTGCCGCAAAAGCACTAACAGTACCGTATGCAAAAAAAGCTGGTAATGCCCACCAAGTACCCCAAGAAAGATACGATAAATATCCAGTGACAAATAAAACTATAAAATAAGTAATGGTGTTTATCCAACCTGGTCCATCTCGTCTTTTGGAAAGTTCTTTTAAAAGCTTTAGATCAATTTTTGGTTTAAACCATTGCTGATCTAAATTTTCCATATTTTCATTTAGTTGATCTATTGGCTTATAATTATAGTTAGGCATGATGATTTTTTACACTATTTCTTAATAAAAATACATATAATCATTTGATATAATATATTTATCATTTTTTCTCTTGTAATTAATTGTTTTTACATTTTAATTTTTTTATAATATTTTTTGGAGGTAATATGAAAAGAAAAAAATTAACAACTTATGATTATTTAGCTTGTAAAGGAAAAAGGCAACTAAGTAATTTGTTTGTTCACAACAAGGAAGAAGCGGCAGCGGCTGAGGAAGCTGGTATTGATTTTATAGTTGGAGCTCATGATAATCCTAAATTTGAAATTAATGCTTCATTTGAAGAAGTAAAAAGAATTCGAGAAGCTGCTCCAAGTTGTTATATGCAATCAGGGGCAAGTATTCCTGCAGCATCAGAATATGAAGCAATTAAATTTGCTCATAAGTATCTAGAGTTTGGTGTTGATTGTATTTATGTTGGAAACTATAGCTTAGAATGGATCAAGGCTATGCGACGTGAAAATATACCAACAATTGGTCATTGTGGTTTAATCCCTGGTAAGGCCACTTGGATAGGTGGACACAGAGCAATAGGAAGAAATGCAGAAGAAGCAATTGGGGTTCTTCGTCACACATTAGAATTACAAGATGCAGGAGTAGTAGGAGTTGAATTTGAAGTTGTTCCTCCAAAAGTTGCAGCAGTTGTTACAAAAAAAACTGACATTATTATTATGTCAATGGGCAGTGGTTCTGATTGTGATGCTCAATTTTTATTTTCAAATGATGTATTAGGTTGGACTGAAGGTCATACCCCAAGACATGCTAGAGTATATAGAAATTTTAAAGCAGAATACGAGCGTTTACAAAAAGAAAGAGTAGCCGCATTTAAAGAATTTCATCAAGATACTCTCGATAAAAACTTTAATGATCCTAAAATTACAGTTTCTATTGAAGATAGAGAATATGATAAATTTTTAGAAATGGCAGAAAAAATATAAGTTAAATAATTATTTTATTTTTACTTTGTAATAACCATTGGGATCAGTTGCCAGCCTTATAACAGCAGGTAATATGGTTTTATAAAAATCATATAGACCGTTAAAAGGTTTGGGAAGTTGATCTTTGATTTCATTTTGTAGTTTTTTTAAATTATAAGAAGGAATCATAGGGAACATATGATGCTCTAAATGGTATTCCATTTTCCAGTATAAAAAACTCAGTATAGGATTAATCTTAATTGAGTATGTGCTTAAGCGATGATCTTTAGTATCAACTTTTGCAGCTAAATGTTGCGTTACATTAACCATAAACCAAATTGGCTTTCCAATATATGTTGGTAAAATAATATATAATATTGGTAAAATGGACCAAATATAATAAGAATATAAAAAAACACATATCCATATAAAAACATAAAAACGTGAATTCCAAAGAATTTTCTTTTTTTGATTTTCAGGAGCGCTAAGTTTAACAACAGGTGTAAATATTCCTAATGCATGTTTTAATACTTCAAATTTAATAAGACGATGAGGAAACAAAAGGTCTGTTAAAGGAATAAAATTTAAGAAAAAGACTATAACTTCTGTTGGTCTTGAAATTTGAATTTCATGATCATAATCACCTTCTGTTTGCATCGTATAAGTATGATGAAAAGTGTGACTCCATCTCCATCTAAATCCTTCAAAGTCACACATAAATGAGCTTATGTGATAAAAAATTTCATTTATCCATCTTGTTTTAAAAGCTGTGCGATGAACTGTTTCATGCCAGTTTGCAACACTAAAAGCATATATTGTTCCATAAATAAAAAAGAACAATGCTGTCCACCAAGTGCCCCATGTTATGTATGCAAGATAACCAGATATGAAAAGAAATAAGAAATAAAAAAAGAAATGAACTAATCCTGGTAAATCTTTTCTTTTTGACAATTCCTTAAGTTTAGCTCTATCTATCTGTGGTTTATACCAATTTTCTAAATCTACTTCCATTTCAAAAAATACAATAACTTAACTAATCAATTTTATTAACTAATATTAACATAAAAAATTCTTATTCCCCAAAAAATTATCAATATTCCAGAAATATAATTTATTTTTTTACTACGGAAAAAATATTTTTCTAGAATAATATATATAGAGAGACCTGCTATCCAAAATAAATTCATGACACCAACATAAAAAAGCAAGAGCATTAATACCCAACAACAACCAACACAAAAAAAGCCATGCTTCAAGCCTACATAAAAAGCATTCCAATTACTAAATATTTTATTAGAGCTGAATAATTCAATCGGATTTCTACAATAATATAAACACGAATCTTTCAGAGGTGTCATTTGATATATGCCAGCCAATACAAATAATATCCCTCCTAATAAATATCCAATACTCATAGTATGAGAATTTAACACATTAGAAATTTTTAAAATCAAATGAATAACAGTTGCTAGAAAGCTAAACAACCCCCAAACAGCTATATAAGACAAGGCAAAATTAAAAGTTGCAACATATTGGTATTGTAATTTTTTTCGTTCCTCATTAATTTTTTGAAACATTATTACAAAAGGTATTACTGACGGTAACATCATTGCAGTCATCATAAAAAACCACATAAAAAAAAGTAAAATAAAATCTAAAAAAATATTATAATTTTTTCCATGTTCCATCATTTCCATGGAATTAGAATGAGAAATCAAATTTAGATTCATTAAGGTCATCTGCCATGCAGACATATTCATGCCAACACCAGTAATAGTATAAAACCAACTAAAAATAGAAATTAAAATCAATATAATTAAAATTAAGGAACGATGATAACGATTTAATAAAAATAACACTTCTGAATATAATCTTTTAGTTTGGTATTCCTTTTGGCGTTAAATTTAATAAAGCAACTTGAACATAAGTATCTTTAAAATTAGTTTCAAAAGCTGCATTAGCAACTGTTGTCCCTGATCCCATTTCTGCTTCTTTAAATTCCATACCATGAGGAAGGCCAATTCTTGCTCTATGTTCTTCTCCAGTAATAGGATTTTTAATCGGTTCCGTTTTTGTTGTAATAATATCCTCAGCTTTTAAATTACATATTCTAGTTTCAATATTAATATCAAGATCAATGTTTTTAATAAGAGGATCATGAATTTTAGTCATCATTGAAATATACATGGCAAACGCTGTAGCCATAGGCTCGGTTTCTTTACCATAAATAATAGATTGCATTGCATTCTGTTGATCCTTAGAAGATTGGGCATCTAATATAATTTGCATTTCACCACTACCTTCGTGAATAGGTCCAGGAAATTTCATCATAGAAACTGCCTTAACTCCAGATAAATCTATCTCACCAAAAAAACCTTCATCAATTAGAAAAGCTCCAATTCCATGACAATAATTATCAGTAGGAGGAGCATTAAATTGACAAGGGCATCCATAATTACAATTACAATTTCCAAATTGTTTACCTTTAATGTGCCAATCAATACTCATTTAAAACTACTATATAAATTTTTATGAAAAAAGAAATTATTAAATATATATATTTTTTTGATAACTATATATTTGGAAGTTTTACCTCTAATCTATAATTTGGATCATAAGCTTGCTTAAAAATAGCAGGTAAAATTTCCTTATATGCGTCTAAAAAACCATTTTTTGGTTTTGGCATTTGATCTTTTACCGCATTATGTAATTTTTTTAGATTATATGCTGGTACCATAGGAAACATATGATGTTCTAAATGATATTCCATATTCCAACATAAAAAATTTAGAAGGGGGTTTAACTTTACACTTCGTGTAGTTAAACGATGATCCATTACATTGTTAGCTAATCCTGCATGTTGAACAAAATGAACACTATGAATAAGTGTTGAGCCATAGATAAATGGTAAAAGTAAATATAAAACTGGTAACCATGTTGTAAAATAAATAGAGGAGCTAATAATTAAAATCCAAAACAATACAAAAATTCTAGCAGATATACCAAGCTTAGAATACTCTTTTGGTGGAACACAATCTTTTACAACTTGGGTTTTTATACCTAAAGCATGTTTAATTGTCTCTAAATGAAAAGCGACATTACTTTTATAAAAAAATAAATTTCCTAATGGTAAATGATAAATAAAAAGCCATAACAAATCTGTTGGTTTTGTAACTTGTATTTCATGATCATAATGTTCTTTGGTATGAAGAGTATAAGTATGATGATGAAAATGACTCCAACGCCAACGTATAGGCTCATAATTAAACATAAAAGAAGTTAAATAATAAAAAAATTCATTCAACCACCGAGATTTAAATGCATTTCTATGGCCACACTCATGTCTGATAGGGTCGCTGAACAAATAAATATTTCCATAAACTAAAAACCAAAAAACACACCACCATGTCCCCCAAGTTAGAAATGCCATATAACCCGAAAATACTAAAATAACTATCCATAGAAAAATATGTTTGATGCCATGCCAATCTGACCGTTTGGATAATTCTTTTAAAACTTTTTTATCTATAGAACATTTGTACCATTGATCAACATTGCCTTCTAGAAATTGCATATTTATTTAATTTTTTTATTTTGTAAAAAATTAAAATCACATCCCAATGTAGCTGGTAGTACATTCTTTTGATACAAGCTTTTATATCCTCTTTCATAAACAACTTTTTTATTTTTGGATATTTTAGACATTCGATTTTTCATTTCTTTTTCAGAGATTAATAAATTCAAAGAATTATTTTTTACTGATAATTTTATATAATCTCCATTTTGAACAACTGCAAGAGGGCCAAGTTTATTGCTTTCTGGAGTAACATGTAAAATTATAGTTCCAAATGCAGATCCACTCATTCTAGCATCAGAGATTCTAATCATATCTTTTATACCTTTTTTGGCTAATTTTTTTGGTATTGGTAAATAACCTGCTTCAGGCATACCGGAATTACTACTAGGTCCTGCATTTTGAAGAACTAAAATATCATCTTTTTTTACATCTAGATTAGGATCGTCAATTCTTTTTGCTAAATCATTAAGTGACGAAAAAACAACAGCGCGCCCTTTGTGTTCAAACAATTTTTTTGATGCTGCTGCTCTTTTAAGAATTGCACCTTCAGGAGCAAGTGAACCGAACAAAGCAATCAAACCACCTTTTTTATTAACAGGTTTAGATTTAGAAAAAATTATTTTACGATCAATATATGAATTATTTATTTTTTTTAATCTTTGTTTTAAAGTTTGGCCAGTTATATCAATTGTATCTAAATGAAGTTTATTTTTTAATTCTAAAAGTACTGAGTTTAATCCTCCGCTAGCATTAAAATCTTCCATATATCCTTCACCAACAGGTTTTAAATTAACTATAACAGGTGTCTCTTCAGATATCCTATTAAATTCTTCAAGAGATATATTAATTCCAATTCTTCTTGCTATTGCAGTTAAATGTATAATTGCATTTGTTGAACCTGAAATTGCTAACAAAACTCTAAGTGCATTTTCAATTGATTTTTTTGTTACTATTTTTTCTGGAAGTATGCCTTTGTTTAACCCTAAATTTGCTGCAAGAATTCCAGTATCTTCTGAAGCACGTAAACGATCTGAATGCACTGCAGGAATACTAGAAGTATTAGGCACCATGATACCTAATACATCTGCAATAATTGCCATAGTGCTTGCCGTTCCCATGATTGCGCAAGTTCCTGAAGTAGTTGCAAGTTTATCTTCAATTAAATTAATTTCATTTTTATCTATTTCATTAGATCTATATTTTGCCCAAAATCGTCTACAATCTGTACATGCTCCTAATCTTTCTCCTTTATGCCTACCTGTCATCATTGGTCCAGACACCAATAAACACGAAGGAATATTTGCTGAGAAAGCACCCATTAATAAAGCTGGAACAGTTTTATCACAGCCTCCCATTAAAATTACTGAGTCCATTGGTTGGGCAAGTATCATTTCTTCAACACACATTGACATTAAATTTCTATACATCATAGATGTAGGATTTAAAAAAGTTTCACCTAATGATATTACAGGAAACACAATAGGAAGTGCACCTGAGGCGTGAACACCTCTTTTTACTGCTTCAAGCATTTCTGGAAAGTTTCTATGACAATTGTTATATCCACTCTCAGTATAACAAATACCAACTATAGGTTTATCTAAAGATTTATTCGAGTACCCCATAGATTTTGCAAAAGATCTTCTTATAAAATTAGAAAAATCTTTATCTCCATAATCTGATAAATTTTTTTCAAGACCCTTTTTTTTATTTTTCATAATATTTATTTAAATTAATTAATTTAAAAGATTTTTTACAAATTGATAATTATTTTTTAATATTTCTTCTTCACTAAACTCCCAACCAAAAACTTGAGCCTCATATTCTATACTTAAAAATCCATTATAGTTGAGTTTTTCTAATTCTTTGATAATAAATTCAAAATTTATATTGCCTTTTCCAAGAGGGGGAAATTGAAAATATGGAAATTTTCCCATTGCATCTTTCATGTGTACATTAATGATTTTTTTTCCAAGAATATTTAATGAATCTTTAATATCTAATTTTTGTGCTTCGTAATGACTAGGATCATAATTTACCCAGATATTATCTTCACCTAGTTTATGCCAAATGTTTTCAAAATCATGGTATGTATGAAAAACATGTCCTACGATTGGTTCCAAAGCTATTTTTATTTCTTTTTCAAAACCATATTCAGAAATTTCTTTTACTGAATCATAAAAGATTTCTAATTTTTCTTCTTTTTTTTCACTTTTTTTTAATTCTCCAGAAAAAATATGAACTATAGGACATTTTATTTTCTGAGAATGATCTATGCATTTTTTTATATACTTGATATTTGATTTTCTATCTTCATCATTTTTTTGGCTAATATCGATATGAGCGCCGATTGAAGAAATATCTAAATTGTATTTATTGCTTAAATTAATTATTTTTTCTAAATCCTCATTGCTTGTTTGGTCATCTACATGAGGGGTGGCCCATGGCAATGTTTCAGCATTTAATTCAATAGCATCATAACTTGATTCAGAAATTTTCTTAAAAAAAACTTCATATTTGTCTTGGTAAAATGTTACTGAATTAAAACTGATTTTCATAAAATCTAATATTTTGGAATTTCAATTTTAGTATTTTTATCAAGTGGTAAGTCTACCCATTTTTTTTCTTTTTTTGAGATATAAGAAGCAATAATAATTTCAAGTGCTTTTAAGCCATCCTCTCCATTGACTTCAACAGATTTACCTTCAATAATATTATTACAAAAACTCATTAATTCTTTTTCATAAGGATTCTTTCTTTCAGGTTGCAAAGTAATCCAACCCCCTTCAAATTCTTTCCACCATGCAGATGGGTAAAAATTATTTTTTAGAATAGGTGGAATTTCATTCAGTTTTTTTTCCGTATATACTGCCAATGGAACATTATGAAATGGGTTAATAGTTTCTGTAACAAAATGAATTGCGCCCTCTGAACCATATAAGTCTGTTCCATCTCCTATAGCTGGAGAAAAGCGGTCAGAAGATATTACTCCAGTAGAACCAGATTGCATATTAGCTAAAATATATACATTATCATCTACTTTGTGTGGTATTTCATTATGTTTAAGCTCAGCAACAATATTTTTATATTCTCCTAAAAGATAGCGAATAAGATCAATTCTATGAACTGCAAGGTCAACCATGGTTGCGCCTCCTGACTGTTCAAGATTATATCTATATTGAGTTGTAGCGGGATAAGCATCCCATTTTTCAGAATAAACACTTCTAAAAGAATGGACTTTTCCTATAAAGTTAATTTCTAGCAATTCTTTTACAATTTGAACTTGCGACCAATATCTCTGATTGAAACCTATTTGTAAATTAACTTTGTTTTCATTACATGATTCAATCATTTGATATGCATCTTGTAAATTTACAGAAATAGGTTTTTCACAAAATATATGCTTTCCAGCATTAGCTGCTTTTATAGCTATTTCTTTATGAGTATCATTTGGAGTAGCAATAACAATAGCATTGATATTTTTGTCATTAATAAGTTCATCTAAATTTTTAGCAACTTTAGGAATTTGCCACTTTTGCGAACACTCTAGTGCTCTGTCTCGATTGACATCAAAAATACTTAAAATACTTGCGTTAGAAATTTTTTTTATAGCATTTGCATGACTAAGAGCAAAAATAGCTCCTGTACCTACTATTCCAAATTTAACTTCTTTTATCATTTGTTTATAAATCTAATCAATTATTACTCTCCTTAGGTAATTCTACTTTTAAAACATAAGTTGGATCCTTTGCTTGTTTTAGTACAGCCGGAATAATTTCTTTATATGCGTCCCATAAGCTAGTTTTTGGTTTTGGCATTTGATCTTTAACTGCTTCATGTAATTTTTTTAAATTATAAGAAGGAACCATAGGAAACATATGATGTTCACAATGATATTCCATATGCCAATATAAAAAACTAAAAATAGGATTGAATTTAACTGTTCTAGTACACAATCGATGATCCATGACATTGTTTTTTAGTCCTGCATGTTGAACAAAATCAAAAATATTTCGAGTAGTAGTTCCATAAATAAAGGGTAATAAGATTAAAACAATCGGTAACCATGTTTTAAAGTATACTGATGATAAAATAATAATAATCCATAATAGAATATGTATTCTGGCAAACATTCTAACTTTAGAATATTCATCCTTTGGAACACAATCTTTTAAAACTGGAGTAATAATTCCTAGAGCGTGTTTAATTGTCTCAAAATGAAGAGCAGCATAACTTTTATAAAAAGTTAGATTACCTAACGGTAAATGATGAATAAAAAGCCACAATAAATCTGTTGGTTTAGTGACCTGAATTTCGTGATCAACATGCTTTTCTGTATGAAGTGTATAGCTGTGATGATGAAAATGGCTCCACCGCCAACGAATAGGTTCAAAATTAAATAAAAAAGAACCTATGTGATAAAACAGCTCATTCAACCAGCGCGTTTTAAAGGCAGTACGATGTCCACATTCATGCCAGACAGGATTACATCCCATAAAAATATTTCCATAAACAAACAAAGCTGGAATAGTCCACCAAGAAATCCATGTTACTACAACCCAATAACCAGATAAAACTAAAAATATAATCCAAAGAAAAATATGTTTAATTCCTTGCCAGTCCGATCTTTTGGTTAGTTCTTTGTATAATTTTTTATCTATCTTACACTTATACCACTGGTCGATTGTAACGTTCTCTTCCATAATTATCTTGAATGAAAGATTTCATCCATATAAATCCATCCATCAACTCTTTTTCCTTTTTCTAAAGGTTCAAGCATTGGTATATGAATATCCCACCACTCTTGCATTTTTTTATTTTCACCCCATTTTTTCATATCAGCTTCTAAGTTGTCTCCATGATATTCAAAATAACCAAACAAAATTGTACCATGAATAAATATTGAAAAATTTTTTACATTTCCTTTTGCAATGCACTCTAAAACTTCAGGCCAAGGATCAGAATGGTATCTTTTATACTCTTCAATACATTCAGGCTTAATCCCTATAACCATAGCCTTTCTTTGCATAAATTAATTTGCTGATTTAGTTGTATCAAGTACTTGAGGATATGGATATCCAACACCAAGAAGATTTTGAAGTTTTTTGTTACATTTTTTTATTATCTTCATATCTATACTCGCAAGTTGATCTTCCATTGGTTTGACAAATTTAGGAAGATATTGTCCAAGTATTCCTACTCTAGGTTTATTAGTTCTATTATCACCAGCTCCATGCCAAAGCAAACCTGTCATTAACATTACTGAACCTGCTTCTCCGGTAGTTTGTTTCATTATAGGCCAAAATTCTTCTTCTTTTGGAAAATATCCTCTTAATTGTGACCCTGGTCCAACCATTGTTGCACCATTTTTTAGAGTAAAATCATCTATCATAATTGTAGATTGGCAGTTCATTGCAAAGCTTGAATTAATATGTTTAGGAAAAGATTTTAATTTATACATATCCCAATAAGGATAATCTAAATGAGGAAGTTGTCTCTTGTCACCTGGCTGCTGTATTCTAGCTGCAAAAGATCCTAACTTTAATTCATTGCCAAGTATAATTGAAAAAACTTCCATAATTAAATCATGTTGTACTAATTTTCTAAAAACCTCATGCTTATCTATTAAATTCCACACATGATTTGTTACAGATAAAACTGCTAATTCACTCATATTTTTTTTAATATTTTCTGTCGCTTTATAACTCTTAGCAATAGAAATGATTTGTTCTCGAGCAGTCTTAACATCTTTTTTTGAAAAAAGTTTTGGAACAACAAAATAACCGTTTCCTTTTAAAAGTTCATCAGCGATTTTTTTTGCATTGTACTTCATCTTGCAACCTCTTTAAACTTTAATAACTTGCTCCGTTACTTCATCAAGATTTGTATCAGATTTATTTTTTTCAAATATTACTTTGCCGTGACTCATTACAACAAAACGGTCACATACCTGAAAAGCATGGTATAAATTATGTGTTACAATTACGCTGGAAACATTTTCACTTTTTAATTCAGTTACATACTTCAACACTCTTTCTGTTTCACGAACTGATAATGCTGAAGTTGGCTCATCAAGTAACAATATTTTTCTCTTAAAATAAACTGCCCTTGCAATAGCCACTGCCTGTTTTTGACCACCAGATAAGGCTCCAATTTCTTTAAGAGGTGAATCAATACCTGAAATATGGACACCAGATTCCAAAACTTCTAAAGACAAATCTTCCATTTTTTTATGATCCATAAAACCAAATAAATTAGTGATTTCTCTACCCATAAAAATGTTTCGAATAATTGTCATATCATCACATAAAGCAGAATTTTGATAAATTGTTTCAATTCCTGCAACTTCTTCAGATTGTTTTCTTGTGGAAATTTTTGTTTCTTTACCGTCAACAAAAACATTTCCGGTATCGGGAGCAACAACACCAGACATCATTTTAATTAATGTTGATTTTCCTGCGCCATTATCTCCCAATAACCCAACAACTTCATTTTTTCCAATGTGGAAATCCACATTATCTAAAGCTGTCAAATTACCATACCTTTTTGAAACATTTTTACATTCATAATAATTGAGTTGACTCATAATCTAAATCCTTTTTCTAATAGTAACATTAATTATTACTGCTAATACAATTAAGCCACCTACAAACATTTCAAAATAAAAACCTGGCGCTCTTAATAAAAGTAAAAGATCCTGGATGGTATAAATTAAAGCTGTTCCAAGCATAATACCAAGAATTGATCCTCTTCCACCCATCAAAGCACATCCACCAATAACACATGCGGCTATTGCTTCTAATTCTAATCCTAGACCACCACCTGGCTGAACACTACCTACTCTACTCATAGCCACTACACCAGATAATGCTGCGCAACCTCCTGCTATTGAAAAAGCAATTAATTTTACTCTTTTAGGATTAATACCAATTGCTATCGCTGCTTCAGGATTTCCTCCAACAGCAAAAAAATGATTACCGATCTTGTGATGATGAACTATAAAATAAAATACTATTCCAACACCAATAAACCATAAAAAACTTGCATCGATAACTCCAATATCACCAGTTAAAACAGTTTTATAAGTTTCACTTTCATATTTGTATCTAAGAGATTTTGCTCCGTGATATAAAAGAGTTCCTCCTTTCCAAAGTAACATAGCTCCTAGTGTTACTATAAAAGAGGGGATGGTAAACCTGTTAACAATATTTCCGTGTATAAGGCCAGCAATTATACCTACAATAATTCCTATTATCATAGCTAAATAAGGACTTAATGCATACTCTTTAACCATTGTTGCAGTAACAATTGCACAAAATGTGTAAAGGGTTCCAACGGACAAATCAAATTCTCCGCTGATCATCAGTATACCAACTCCAATTGCCATAATGCCAAGTGCAGACATTGATTTAAGTAGAACAGCAATATTTGCTGGATTTAAATAACGAAAATTTTCTGGGTATAATAGACCTGCAATAATAGCCACAACTTGAATAGTACAAAATAATAATAATATTCCTCCTGCAGGTTTACTTCGAATGTTATCTATAAATTTTTTCATATAAAATCTTATTCAGTATTCTTGTTATAAGTGTAGCGGCAATATTTTGCCGCTACAATAATTTTTTTTGTCTTATACAGATTATCTAGTGATACCAGCCCATTTAAATGCTGATTCAACATTAGATTTATCAACTAAACCTGATCCACCAGTATTCATGTCAGCTGGAAGCAGACCATATTTTAAATATTGAGCTACCATTGTAACAGACATATAACCTTGGTGATAAGGTTGTTGATCCACTGTTGCTGTAAGAGATCCGTTAGCAATATTATCCAAAATTTCTGGAGTAATATCGTATCCACCAACTGGAATATCTAAGCCAGCTTCTTCAACTGCACGTACAGCAACTGAAGTTGGTGTAGAACCTAAGCCTATAACAGCTTTAGTTTCCGGATGTCCTAAAAGATATTGAACCATAATGTTCAACGCTTCAGAGTGGTCAGTACCTGTTCCAAGAATTTCAGTTGTACCACCATTTGCAGTAATTGCATTATTTACACCTTCGTGTCTTTGTACTGCATACACTGCTTCTGGAAATTCAACTGGTGTAAACACATGATCACCAGCTTTTAAACCATGTTCAGCAATCATACGTTCACCAAGAGTTTCACCTGTTTCAATAAAGAACTGTCCAACATACGCCATACGACAGTTACCTTTACCTCTTTGAGAATCATCAATATTATGAAGTACAACTGGAATGCCAGCGTCCATAGCTTTACAAACTATTTCATCAAATGCATCATCATCCCAAACAGTCATAGCAATACCATCAACTTGGTTTGCTATTGCAGTTTCTAGAATGTCATTTGTTTTAGCTGTATCTGAATCACCAAATTCCATATACATGCTTATACCTTGATCTTCTGCTGCATCATGCGCACCATTGATTGAAGGAACAAAAAATTCTACATCTTCAGCAGTCCATATTAAAAATAAAATATTAATATCAGACCAGTCATTGTCAGAATCTTTATCAATTGCTTTGGCACTAGTGAAAGAAAACACAAGAGCGCACAAAGTCATTAGTATAATTTTTTTCATATTACCTCCTAAATAACTTAAAAAATTATTATAATATTTGTAACTAATCACATAACAATATGTTTAAGCAACATAATTTTTTATTATAATTTTTATTATAATTTTTATTTATTTAATTAATGCATAATTATTATAACAAAATTCATTAAATCTCAGTTCTCTGTTTATTTGTTTTTTCTTTTTTTTGAGTTATATTAGATTAAATTTATTAAATATTATGGTTAGTTACACATATAAATCTATTGAAAATCAGGATGATAATATGCCTAATTGGTATAAACCTGAAATTGATTCAAAGGTCTTAAAGGGTTTAATGAAAAGAAGAAATTTGCCGGGCCTTATCAATAATTTTTGTTACCTATTATTATTATTCATTACAGGATACATCGCATATTTAACTTGGGGTACTTGGTGGGCAATTCCTGCGTTTTTAGTTTATGGAAATATATATTCTTTTTCTAATGCACGGTGGCATGAATTTGTTCATAGATCAGTGTTTCGAACTAGATGGCTGAATGATTTTTTCTATCAAGTATTTAGTCTAATGGATTATTTTGAAGCCTTTAAATGGAGATGGAGTCACACTCATCATCATAGCCGAACAATTCATTTAGATGTTGATTACGAAATTCAAGTTTCAAGACCAGCAAATTTATGGAACTTGTTTGTTACTGATGCTTTTGCTATTGATCGTGTATGGGCAGAATTTAAATCAGTATTCTGGCATTCTCTTGGAATTATGACTCCAATTGCAAAAGACTGTGTACCTGAATCTGAGCGATGGAAAATGATATGGAATTGTAGATTTTATATGCTTGTAAAAATTGTAGTAATTTATTGGGCTTATTCAATAGGAAGTTTTTTACCTTTAATGTTTTGGTTCACTCCATTAATTTATGGAGGAACTTTATTTCAATTTGTTGCAATGTTACAACATGGAGGATTGAAAGCAGATAGTTGGGATCACCGTGAAAGTACTAGAACGGTATATTTAAATCCAATATTGGGATGGTGTATGTATATGAATATGCAATACCATATTGAGCATCATATTTTTCCTCAAGTTCCATTTTATAACTTACCGAAACTTCACAAAATTGTAAAAGATCAAATGCCTCCACCTAATACGAGTTTTTTTAATGGCATGAAAGAAATGATTCCCGCAATTATTAAACAATCAAAAGATCCAAAATATCATTTACCTAGAGAACTACCTGCATAATATTTATGCAAATTGATGATAGTAAATTTGGCTCACGTAATAAGAGAGGTGATTGGAAACCATATAAGCTTTCATCAAACATTCCTTTTTTTGACTGGCCATTTAGCATAACTAAAAATCTAAAATGGTTATTGGGCATTCCTGGATACATTATACCATGGACATTTTTTTATGGGTTAATTGCAGTTATCCTGTGGGTTTATTTTACCCCTCCAATTGAAACATTAAAAAATTTTCATTTTAACTGGTTTTTTTATCTTTTGGTTAGAAATTTAATAATAACCATCATATGTGCCGGAGGACTTCACTTTTTTTTATATATAAAAAAAACACAAGGCAATTCATTCAAATTTAATGCCAAAGGGATGGAAAAAAATAATAAGAATTTTTATTTTAAAGATCAAACATTAGATAATATATTTTGGACTTTATGCAGTGGTGTTCCAATTTGGACAGCTTATGAAGCTTTTTCTTTATGGGCTTTTGCAAATGGTTATTTTTTAGGCCTTGAGTGGAGTATGCATCCAATTTATTTAGGGCTAACTTTTTTATTTCTTCCTTTATTTAGAGAAGTGCATTTTTACTTTGTTCATAGATTGTTACACATCCCCTTGCTTTATAATTTCTCTCATTACATTCATCATAAAAATGTTAATCCAGGTCCTTGGTCCGGAATAGCTATGCACTGGTTTGAGCATATATTATATTTTTCAGGTACATTAATTCATTTTATAATTCCTGCACATCCAGTACATGCTGTTTTTCAATTACTTCATGCAGGAATAGGTCCATTATTTCATGGACACATAGGTTTTGAAAAAATTCAAATAGGAAAAATTGGTATTGATACTCACAGTCATGCTCATTATTTACATCATAAATATTTTGAGTGTAATTATGCCGATGGAGCAATACCTTTAGATAAATTTTTTGGAACCTTTCATAACGGATCAGATGAGTCTCAAGAAAAGATGGTAGAAAGATATAAAATTAGAATGAAAAAAATGAGGTCTACTTAATAATTACTGCTAATTAGTATTTGGAGTATTTAATATAGTAAGAGTTCCTGAAAGAGCAATAATAACCAATCCTGTAATTGACAATAAATCTAGAACCTCTCCAAAAAAGATATATCCAAAAATTGCTGCCCAAATTAACTGCGTAAAAAAGAATGGACTGATAATTCTAGTATATTTTCCTGCAATTTGAAAAGCATATGTATACAAAATTACACAAGTTAATAATAAAGATCCTCCTATAAATACTAATACCATTTCTCTTAAAGATATTAAAATTGGATCAAATAAAAAAATTATAGCTGAAAATAATGTAATTGGTAATAAGTGATAAAAACTAAATCCTAAAGTAGTTGCTTTACTTGAATATTTACTAACTATAACGAAAGTTATGGAATTATAAATGCATACAAAAAAAATTAAAAAAATAAATGGATTAGCTTGAAAAAAAGATGGCTTTGCCACAAGAATAGTGCCAGAAAATCCAATTAAAAGAATTACCCAGTACTTGAAAGATATTATTTCTTTTTGAAGAATATTAGAACAAATATAAGTAAAAAAAGGAGTGGTCATTAATATTGTTGTAAAAATATTTAATGGTATTTTTGAAAGAGAAAAATAAATTATAATCGGCACAGGTATAAATGTGATTCCTCGAATAAGAGGTAGAAAATAATCTTTTTTATCTTCATATAAAATATGCTTTGTTATTCCTCCTGTAAAAGTAAGATATAATAAAAAAAGTATTAGCGCAAAACCTATACCTAAAGTGTAATAATGATACCAAATAAAATTACTAGAACCTAAAACTTTTGTTGTTGAGTCAAATAATGATCCAGATAAAGTTTGTATTGTAACTATGAAAATACCTAGATACATAATTTTTCTAGATGTTAATATTTTATTCATTTGTTAATTTATTTTTTTTAAAAAAAGTATATCTATTGAATCTAACAATATTCAAAACATTGTATACACAATAGGAACATAATATGAAATATTTACACACAATGGTAAGAGTAGAAGATATTGATAAGTCTTTGGACTTTTATTGTAATAAGCTTGGTTTGAAAGAAATAAGAAGAAGAGAAAGTGAAAAAGGAAGATTTACATTAATTTTTCTTGGTGCAGAAAATAGTAGTGAAAATTCAGGTCTGCTTGAACTAACTTATAATTGGGATTCAGAAAAATATACAGGTGGAAGAAATTTTGGTCATTTAGCTTATAGCGTAAAAAATATCTATGAAACATGTGAAAAACTAATGGCTAATGATGTTGTAATTAATAGACCACCTAGAGACGGACATATGGCATTTATTAGATCCCCAGATGGAATATCTATAGAAATTATACAGGAAGGTGATGCTTTAGAAATAAAAGAGCCTTGGAAATCAATGGAAAACATTGGAACTTGGTAAAAATTTAATTTTTAAAAAGTTTTTTATGAGAATCTTTCGTTCCATTATGAAAAGATCCAAACCATTTATCTAGCGGTATTGTAAGCTCTCCATAATTACATTCGAAATATTTGTGGTGCAAATAGTGAAAATAAGAAGCATTAGGTAGAGCATATCCATTTTTTTTATTAACTACAAGTTGATCATATCCTGAATGACCTTGAATTGCTCTTAATGCAGTTTGTTGAATATGAAAAATAAAGTGTATAGGGTGCGTAGGTACAACAAAGTGAATTAATAGTGTACTAAAATAAAATACATGTTCTATAGGATGCATTGATAATCCTGACCACGGCCCAGTATTAACATTTCTGTGATGTAAAAAATGAAAAGTTTTATAAAATATTTTCCAATGACTTATACGATGAGTTACATAAAAATGAAAAACTTGCCAAACAGGAATAAGTAAAAAAATTAAACAAAATAAAATAGGTGTTTCAATCCAATTAAGCATAGGGAATAATAAGTAATCATTAGCAAATGCCCACATGACAAAAACTTCGTAGGCTGTCATGATAGGAGCTGCACTAAACACACTCCAAAAAATATTTTCTTTTGTTTGGCTTCCTAAAAACCATGCTTTTTTTTCTTTACCTAAAGGGGCAAGATTATATTTAAATTTGTCATCTTGGCTTCTTAAGATAAAAAATCTTGTATGCCAAAAACTAGCTAACAATATAATTAAAAACACATTTCTAAAAAATACAATTAAAATCCAATCTAAATCAAAAGTAGACCAGCTGGACATTGCAGGTTGAAAAAAATAATAACTTATAAAGGCTATACCGATATAAAATAAATTCCATGGCCAAATATAACCAGGAAATTTTAATAACCAAGCTAAGAAAGCTTTTGGTTTAGGGGGCCAAACAAAAATTGGATCAAAATCCAAAATCTTTCTTGGATGATATCCTCCTCTGGGATCTAAAAAAATATCTTCTTTCATAAATAAATTCTAATAAGTATTTATTACATTAATTATAATTTTAAAGTATGAAAATTATAACTATTTTTTATAACTTTTTAACAATTAAGCAGTTTCTATAGCGCCAGTTATAAGTGCTGTAACTTCTTCAGGAGAGCTATTTTTAGCCAATTTATTAGCAACTAGTTTTCCTCTTCTTAATACTGCAATTCTATCACTAACAGCAAAAACATCTGGCATTCTATGGCTTATTATAACAACTGAGATTCCTTGTTTCTTTAATTGTCTAATTAATTCCAATACTTCGGCAACCTGTCTTACACTAATTGCTGCAGTAGGCTCGTCTAATAAAACAACTTTTGCTTTGGATAATTTCGTTCTTGCTAAAGCAACAGCTTGCCTTTGTCCTCCAGACATCATCCTAACAGTTTCATTTGGCAAAGTTTCTGATTTTAATTCAGCAAATAATTGTTTTGCTTTTTCAAACATTTTTGTAAAATCAATTAATCCAAATGGACCTATTTTTTTCTTTGGCTCTCTTGTTAAAAAAATATTTGATGCAGCTGTAAGATTATCACACAAAGCTAAATCTTGATAAACAACTTCAATACCTTTATTTCGAGCATCCATAGGTTTATTAAATTCAACATTTTGATCTTCAAAAAGCATTTCTCCATCTGATTGTTTAAAGTTACCAGCAATGATTTTAATTAAAGTTGATTTGCCTGCTCCATTGTCTCCCATTAAACCAAGCACCTCACCTTCTTTTAAATCTAAACTCACTCCATCTAGTGCTACTATGGCTCCAAAATTTTTAGAAATATTTTTTAAATTTAAAATTGTCATTTTGCTAATCGTCTCCCTTAGGCCCCGTATTAGATTTTAAAGTTAAATTTGAATTAATTACTACAGCTAGAAAAATTATAATACCTCTAACAACTTTATTTAAATCTGGATCTATACCCCAATGTACTAAACCATTTCCAATCATGGCAATAAATATAACACCGAGAAGCGTTCCTGTCATTCGACCTACTGCTCCACCCAATGCAGTGCCACCAACAACTACTGCTGCAATAACATCAAATTCCATTCCTTCGCCGACAGTAGAATTTCCTGATGATACTCTGGCAACAAACAATATACCAACAACTGCTGAAAAAAAGCTTGTAGCAATCAATGTGTAAATTTTTATTCTATCAACATTAATTCCAACACTTCTAGCTGCCTTTGGATTTCCTCCTACAGCATAAATGTTGGTGCCTAAAACAGTATAAGTACTCAAAAACCAAAAGATAACAAAAACAATTAACATTATCCAAGAAACAGTAGGTAGTCCTAAAATATCCCCTCCAAAAAAATATCGAAAAGGTTTACTACCTACCATCACAGGCACTCCGTCCGTTTGCCATAATGCTAACCCTCTAAGCGCACTCCATAAAGCTAGAGTCGTAATAAACGTGGGGACAAATAATTTTGTTCTAACTATTCCAACTATGTAACCTATAAATAAACCCCAAAACAATACAACTACTGCCGCTAATGGATAACTAAATCCATACCATTTAATTAAGCAAGCAAATAAAACTCCAGAATATGCTACGGATGGTCCAACGCTGATGTCTATTTCACGACTAATTAAAACAAAAGTCATTGGAAATGCAACCAAACCAACATAGGAGGCACTTCTTAGAATGCTTAATAAATTTCTTTCAGTAAAAAAATTAGGCGCTGTAAAACTAAAGATTAACAGCACTAATATACAAGCAATTAATAATCCTAATTCATGGATATTACTTACGCTTACTTTTGGTTTTGAAGTTGTCAAATTTTTTTCCTCATCTAATTTTTTAAAAAAAGGGACATATATTTGTAATGTCCCTTTTTATATTAATTAAGTTTCACTTTACGGAATACCATCCGCATGATCAACTAACCATTTTGCAGTAGCAAACTTATCAAGTGAAGTATAAACTTTTGTAGGAATTAATTGAGTAAATTCCCCAATTTCTTCTCCATTAATAGCTTTAATAGCATACTCCATTGCACCAGCTCCCATTTCTTGAGGGAACTGAGAATTAACTGCAAGTAATACGTCTCCTTGCTGTACCATCTCTACTAGCTCAGTTGTTGTATCAGTACCCATTACATAAGTTTTTCCAACTTGGTCAGCAGCAATAACGGCATTAACAGCTCCAGCTGTTCCACCTTCATTCGCCGCATACATTAAGTTGATTTCAGGATTTGCAATCAACATATCTGTTCCAATTTGAGTAGCTTTGTCATGAGTAAAAGCTTCTTGGTTATTTACAATTGTAAATTTAGCACCAACTTCTTCTAAGCCTGCTATAAAACCATCTTCTCTTTGTTGACAAGCTTCATATCTGTTACAGTTATGAATACCAATTTTAAGTTCAATTTCAGCTTTATTAGCCCACTCACCTGCTAAACGACCAATGTGAATACCAAGGGCAGTTTGACTAGTAGTAACAAGTGCACTAATCAATCTTGCAGAATCTTCATCTTTTAAACAAGTATTATAGCAAACTACAGGAATGCCAGCTTCCCTGATTCTTTCAACAGCAGCAACAGATGCCTCTGTAGAAACAGGTGACATAATTACAGCTTCAACGCCTGCTGAAATTAGTTGGTCTATAAACTCTGATTCTTTTGTAACATCACCTTGAGAATTATTACCAATAAGCTCAACACCCATGTCGCCAGCACCAGTAATAATACCTTTTTGAACTCCACCATAAAAACCTTGAGAGTCCATATAGATTGCTCCAACTTTAACAGCATTTGCTGAGAATGAAGCAAATATAATTACAAAAGAAGAAATAAATACAGAAAGTATTTTTTTCATAATTATCCTCCTTATTTTTTCAAAGATGAGCTTAGTGAACTAAAATAAGTAAATCAAATAAAAAAAATATAAATAGTTTTTATAATATCTTTTAAATAAAATGATAATTAAGCAGGAATATCGCGAGGGGTAGTGTAACTTGGATCATAGGCCTGCCTATGTATAGTAGGAATAATCTCTTTATATGCTCCGATCAGCCCTTTGCTAGGAGGTGGCATTTGGCTTTTAAGTTTTTCATGTAATTTCGGTAAATTGTACCACGGTACCATTGGAAACATATGATGCTCAATGTGATATTCTAATTTTACATATAACCAACTCAAAATCGGATTTAAAATAACGGTTCTAGTATTAATTCTATGATCTTTAACATCAAATTTCAAACCTGCATGTTGAGTTAAACCACAAAGATAGAATAATGTTTGACCATAAAACATAGGTGCACAAATCATTAAAAATGGTAACCAAGAATTAATAGCAAATGACCAAACAATTACAGCTAACCATATAAGCATATGAATTCTTGAACTTAAAAAAACTTTCCAGTGGTGCTCTTTTGGAACACACTGCTCAATAGCAGGAACAGCTTTTCCAAATGCACAAAGTAATGTGTCTTTTAAATATGATTGATGTATCCATAGCAATGGACCAAAAGGAACAAAAAACATATAATACTTAAACAGTAAACTCGGTCTATCAACTTGAATCTCAAAATCCTGAGGTTCATTAGTATGCAATGTATAACTATGATGTAAAGTATGAGACCATCTCCATCTAACAGGTTCAAAATCTGTCATAAATGAAAAAATATATTGAAATACATCATTCAACCATCGTTGTTTGAATAATGTTCGGTGTCTACTTTCGTGGTCATAAGCGCCACTAAATGCATAAATTGTAGCATAAATCCAAATACATAGAATGCCCCACCAAGTTCCCCATGTTGTTATGGTAAGATAAGCAAAAAAGAAAAGGGCTATAAAATACATGCCTGTATAATAGATACCGGGCCAAGATCTTTTAACACATAAATCTTTTAACTCTTTTTTATCTATTTTCGGCCTAAACCAAACGTTTGATCCCAATTTTTCATCAAGATCAGCATTAATGTTTACATCTCTAACTACGCCCATAATTTATATATGATGAATATAATACACAAAAAAATATTTCAATAGCAATTATCAATAGATATATTTCATTATTAATTATGCTTATAGATATTATATATAATCCTTAGGTATACTTTTAAATATACAAAAAAATCTTTTTGTCATAGTTTCCATGCAGATTTATTAAATGGAGGATTTAATGAAAATTTTTAAAACAATATTGTGTGCAATCACAATTACTTTTTTTATGTCACCCGCAAATGCTGCTAAATATGAATTTAGTATAGTTTCAGTGAGTGACACCAGTAATACATTTTGGCAAGGCATTCAAAAAGGCATGGATGCTGCTTGTGAAATGATTAATTCTTGGGGACAAGACGAAGTAGACTGTATTTTAGTTTACAATCAAGAAAATGGTAACGTTCCTATGGAGCTAGAAACTGTTGAAACAATTGTTAGACAAGGAACTGATGGTTTGGCTGTTCACATAGTTAATGATGACATGTTTGATGACATCATGGCTGAGTGTATAGAAGGAGGTCAGATTTGTTTAGCAACTAACGTTGATGATAGTGAAGGAGCTGCAGGTAATGCTCGTCTTTCAATGACTGGTCAGGATTTATATCGAGCAGGCTATGAGCTTGTAAAAGGCTTGGCTCCTCAATTCCCTGATGGCCCTGTACATGTTTTATTTGGTTTATCAGCTCCAGGACAAAGCTGGGCTGAAGCGAGAATAAATGGTGGTATCAAATATATGGAAGAGTACAAAGCTGCAAATCCTGATAGAGAAGTTACCTGGGATAAAATTGATTCAGGAATGGACACTAGTTTAACAGGACAAAGAGTATGTTCCTATATCCAAGGTGCTCCTGAAACAACTGCTTACTTTGATGCAGGTTTCTGGGGAGCAGGTGCTGGAACTTGTCTTCGTGATTTAGGTTATGAACCTGGTCAATTACTGATGGGAATGTTTGATATTGTTGAAATCGTATTAGATGAAATGAGACAAGGATACGTTCATTTAACTGTAGACCAACAACCTTTTTATCAAGGTTTCTTACCTATTCTTCAAATGTATTTCATGAACAAGTACGGACTTAGTGCTTTTGATGTAAACACTGGAAAGGCTTTATTATATCCTGCGGATATTATGGATCCAGAATTCCAAAAATTTGTTGAAAAAGGTGTAAGATACTAAAATATTGATTTTATAGTGGCCTAAATATTAGGCCACTATACAAATTCACTTTATTTAATCTAATTATGAAAAACCAAATAAAATCTTTATTATCAAGACCTGAAATAAGTGCACTGGTAATTACTATTTTTTTAATAATAGTTTGTACTTTTCTTAGTGATCGTTTTTTAAATACAAGAAACTTTATGGTTATCTTAGCAGCCTATCCTGAGTACGCTCTGGTTGCTCTTGGCGTTACTATATTAATGATATCTGGAGAGTTTGATTTATCAGTTGGTTCAGTATTTGCTGTTGCACCAATTGTTACAGTTATTTTAGTTAATGATGGATATAATCAATATTGGGCTGTCACCCTTGGTTTGCTATCTGCAGCTTCTCTTGGTTTAGTAAATGCCATAGTTACATTATTTTTTAAAATACCATCGTTCATAACAACATTAGGGATGTTATTTATGGCACGAAGTATTGCTATTGGTATCTGTGGAGGTTTTCCTCCATCTTTTCCTAAAGGTTGGGAAACTGACTGGTTAGTTGGAAGAATAGATATGATAAGAATGTCTTTGTTTTGGCTGATAGGGATAACTTTGGTTTTGCATTTTATTTTAAAAAAGACAAACTTTGGTAGTTGGATTTTTGCTACTGGAGAAAATAGACAAGCAGCAAATGATCTTGGAATTAATACATTAGCTGTCAAAACTACCTGTTTTGTTTTATGTTCAACGCTTGCTGGCTTTGCAGGCATTATTCAATCTTTAAGAATTAAAACTGCCATTACAAGTCTTGGAATAGGTTTGGAATTACAAGCTATTTCAGCAGCAGTTGTTGGTGGCGCCTCTTTATTTGGAGGAATTGGATCAGCTTTTGGCGCTCTTGTTGGAACTTTCTTACTTGCATTAATTGACAATATCTTAATCTTAACAAGAGTAGATGGAAACTGGTTTAAGTTTGGTCTAGGTGCAATGATTATAATAGCTGTTATACTTAACACTTACACAAAAAAGAAGGCTGATAATATTAGGCTAAAGGAAGATGATGACAACGAATAATCAAAATATTGAACTGTTAAAATGTGAAGGTATTAATAAATGGTACGGCAATCTTCATGCTTTAAAAGATGTTAATATGAGTATTAATAAAGGTGAGGTTATTGGTCTTATCGGAGATAATGGAGCAGGAAAATCAACATTAATTAAAATAATATGTGGGGTACATAAACTCGATAAAGGCTCTGTTCACTTTGAAGGCAATCAAGTCAGCATAGATAATCCTAAAGCTGCAATGAAATTAGGAATTGAAACTATTCATCAATATTCAACAATGTTTCAAGAAATGTCAATTGCAAGAAATGTGTTTATTGGAAGAGAGCCAAAAAAATTTGGTTTAAATTTTTTGGGTCTTTTAGATGAAAAAACAATGGATCATGAATCTATGAAAGCTATTAAAGATGTTGGTTTAGATTTAAGATCACCACATATACCTGTAAAAGAATTATCTGGTGGTGAACGTCAGGGTGTTGCAATAGCTAGATCAATGTTCTTTAAATCTAAAATGTTAATTTTGGATGAACCAACTAATCATTTATCAGTAAAAGAAACTCTAAAAGTGCTTGAATATATTCAAAGTTTAAAAAATTTAGGTATTGGAAGTATTTTTATTAGTCATAATCTTTATCATGTTCATGAAGTCTCAGATAGAATAGTTGGAATGGCAAGAGGAGAAAAAGTTTGTGACATGAATAAAGATGAAACTACAGTAAATGATTTAATTAAATTAATAGGATAACAATGACTAAAAAGAAGCTTACTGTATATGATTTATTGCAGCTTAAAGGAAAAAGACAAATACATGAAGTGTATGTAAATAATGTTGAAGAAGCTATTGCTGCTGAAGAAGCAGGTATGGATATGATAGTAACTGCTTATGGTATGCCTTGGCATGGTATTCATGCAACTTTTGAAAATGTTCAAAGAATTAGAGATGCCGCTCCTAATACTCATTTAATGGGCGCTGCTCCTGAAGGTTCATTTGTAAACTCTGCAGAAGCTACAAGAAAAGCTTATGATTTAATGCGTAGTGGATGTGATTCATTTTATACTAATAATAGCAGTGATTTAATCAAAGATTTAAGAAAAGAAAACGTTCCCGTTGTTTCTCATGTTGGATTAGTTCCTGGCAATAGAAATTGGACAGGAGGATTTAGAGCAATTGGTAAAACTGCAGATGAGGCACTTGGTGTTGTTCGTCACGCAATGGAATTAGATGATGCAGGAGCTATCGGACTTGAAGTAGAAGTTATACCACCAAAAGTTGCTGAAATAGTTACAAAAAAAGTTAAATTATTAACTATTTCAATGGGGAGTGGCTCTACTTGCGATGGACAATATTTATTTTCACAAGATGTATTAGGTTACACAGAAGGACATATGCCAAGACATGCAAGAGTGTATAGAAATTTTAAAGAAGAATTTTCTAAATTGCATAAACAAAGAGTAGAGGCTTATAAAGAATATATAAAAGATGTAGAAAATAAAAAATTTGATGATCCAAAAATTACTGTTGGAATTGAGGATCGAGAATATGATAAATTTTTAAATTTAGTTGAAAAAATTTAAGTAGGTTCTTTTTTGGAAAATAATATTAACTACAATATAATTATATTGGGTGGTGGACAAGTTGCAGCACATGCTGCTACTACTATAAGACAAGAAGATGAGTCTTCTAGTTTGGCAATTATAACTAATGAAAACTATTTGCCTTACGAAAGGCCCCCTTTATCAAAATCTTTTCTTTTAAATAAAGTAAAGGAGAGTGATTTTTTATTTTACAATGAAGATCACTATAAAAAATTAAACATTGATATTTTAAAAAATGAAGAGGTAATAAATATTGATTTTGAAAAAAAATTACTTGAATCAAAAAACAAAAAAATTACTTATACAAAACTATTAATTGCCACAGGATGCAAAAATAGAACTCTTGATCTAGAAAATGTAAATTCAGATGATGTATATTATTTAAGAGATATCAATGAGAGCATTCAAATAAAAAATAAATTAGATTTAGCTAAAAATATATTGATTATTGGTGGTGGTTTTATTGGTTTAGAAATTGCTTCATCAGCTAATCAACTTGGCAAAAATGTAGATGTGATTGAATTAGCAGATAGTTTGATGGGAAGGATTGTTCCTAAAGAAATTGCAACTATTGTTAAGAATAAACATCAAAAAAATGGTGTTAATGTTCACTTAAATACAGAAATTATTTCTATAACAAAAATTGACGACGGATATGAAATTAACCTCAGTGATAACTCGGTTGTAAAATGTGATATGATTATTGTAGGAATAGGTGCCATGCCTAGCGTAGACATATTTAAAGATTCACCATTAAAAATAGATAATGGTATACTCACAGATCAAAATAATAAGACGTCAATTGAGAATGTTTTTGCTGCTGGTGATGTTGCTAATTTTTTTCATCCCCTGTACGAAGAAAATATTAGATTAGAATCATGGAAACATGCTCAAAATCATGGTGTTGCAGCTGGTAAAAATATTACTGGAATTAAAACAGAATATAAGGAAATTCCTTGGATGTGGTCTGATCAATATGATCTTAACTTGCAATTAACCGGCAGGTGCGACCAATATGATTCATTCATCAAAAGAGGAAAAGATGAAAATGAAGGAATCATTTATTTTTTTATAAAAAATAATAAAATTGTTGGTGCTTGCGGATTAGGTATAGGAGGTAAAATAGGAAAAGATATTAGATTGGCGGGAATGTTGTCAGAAAGGAAAGTCGAAATTGAAGAAGATTTCTTATCAGATCCCTCTTCAAAATTAAATAAGCTGCTAAAGAAATAATTAAAAATTAAACTAGTTATTTATTTAATTTTATATTATTGAAATTTGTCTTTTTAAAATTAAATACATACAAATATGAATAGTGAAAACAAACAATGGATTGAGGTAGGTACTACTGACCAAATAGACATGGAAGATTTAATTCGTTTTGACCATGAAGGTAAGACATATGCTATTTACCACATAGAAGATGGTTTTTACGCTACCGATGGTATTTGTACACATGAAGCAGTACATCTAGAAGAAGGGATAGTAATGGACGATGAAATTGAATGTCCAATGCATCAAGGAATATTTAATATTAAAACTGGAAAAGCTATGGGACCACCAGTTTGTATAGATCTAAAAACTTATCAAGTTAAAGTTGAAGAAAATAAAATTTATATTGAAATTTAATTAAATTCGTTACCAAGATTATAAGTATCTAATCTTTTCTGCATTTTTTTATCGGCTTCAAGTGATCCATCATGAAAAGATCCAAATATTTTATCTAAAGGAATAATGCCATCTGAATAATTAACTTCAAAATATTTATGATGCAAATAATGATTATAAATACCAATATCTACTGCTGAGTCTTTTCCTGTAACAATTTTATCAAAACCTGTATGACCTTGAGAAGGAGCTACACCTAGACGAATAGCAATAAACATCATATGCATAGGATGAGAAGGTATAAGCGCAAAAATCCATATACCAGCAAAATAAATCATATGTTCAACTGGATGCATCGCAATGCCACTCCATGGTTCTGGATTAGTGTATCTATGATGTAAATAATGAACCCATTTATATAAAAATTTTACATGTGTAAGTCTGTGTGCGAAGTAAAAATGAATTTCATGAATTACAGGTGTTAAGAACATTAAAACAACAAACCATATTGGGTGCATTGAAGCATCAATCCATGGAATTTTTCCACTAGAATAAAGCCAAAGCATTAATGTTTCATATAATGTCCAAATAGGAACTCCGCTTGCAAAAGTCCAAAAAATGCTATCCAATGTTTGACTTTTGAACATAAAAATAGAACTTTTATTATCTTGCGGCCATCTTTTATTATATTTAAACTCAGTACTTTGAGTTTTTTTCATATACAAAAAGAAATACCATGCACTTACTATGATGATAGTTAACGCTACATTTCGAAGAAAGACTAATGCCATCCAGTCAATGGACAAAGTTGACATAGTTTCAATTGATGGTGTTAAATAAAACCAAGCAATAACGGTAATAGCAACATATCCTGCATTCCATGGAAAAATAAAGCCAGGATAACCAAAAAGCCATTTTAGAAAAACCCAAACCTTGAATGGCCAAACTAATACTGGGCCATAATTCAATTTTTTATTAGGTCTCCAAAAACCTCTTTTATCTCTATTTCCTAATGCTGATTCATCCATAATTATTGAGATTTATTATAAATTTTTAAAAAAAAAATTATTAAATTTATAAATAAAAACTATATCTATTTTGTCAAAAAAATGAGATTTATAGGCTTTTATTGGGATTCTTATTAAATAGTTCAACTAACTAAGCTGGAACTTTTACAGGAATTTTCCACTCTGGATCCCTTGCCTGTTTAAATACAGCAGGTAAAATTTCTTTATACGCTCCCCACAAACCTTTTCTGGCTGGAGGCATTTGATCTTTAATCATTTCATGAAGTTTAGGTAAATTCCAAGATGGTACCTGTGGAAACATATGATGTTCAATATGATATTCCATTTGCCAATATAAAAAACTAAAAATTGGATTAAGGTAAACTGTTCTAGTGCTGTGTCTGTGATCTTTAATATCTTCTTTTAATCCGGTGTGCTGGGTTAGGCCAAATAATAATATTAAAGTTTTTCCATATAAATTTGGAAGAACTATCAATAACATTGGTAACCAAGTTTGATATACTATTGATATAACTATAGTTACTACCCAAATAAAAACATGGCTTCTACATGACCATCGACATAATGATCTATCTTTTTCAGGAACAACAGTTTTCATAACTTCAGTTGTAACACCAAAGGCATGTTTAATTGTTTCCCAATGAAGAGTTTTATGAAAAAATAAAAAATTAGCAAAAGGAATATAATAACAAAAGAAATAAATTAAATCTGTTGGTTTTTTAACCGCAACTTCAAAATCATATGGATCATTAAAAAGAGTGTAAGAATGGTGATGAAAATGTGAATGCCTCCATCTAACTGGTTCAAAATTATCCATATATCCAGCTATCCAATAAAAAAAATCATTCCAAAATTTAGATTTAAAAGCAGTTCTGTGCCCTGTCTCATGCCATAGAGCATCACTGCAACCCCATATATTTCCATAAATTATAAAAAATAATAATGACCACCAAGTTCCCCATGTGGCATAAGCTAAATAGCCTGCAATAAATAAACTGCCAAAGTAGATAATCATATGCTTCCATCCTTGCCAATCAGATTTTTTACATAAAGCCTTAAATTCTTTCTTATCAACTACACAACGATACCAAGAGTTTAAAGCTTCTACTTCCATAATGGATTACTTAGCACAAAACTTAAATAAGGAAAATATTTTTTTAGATTTTATTTTTTAGGAGTAATTTTACTTTTTCTTCACTAAAAGCTTTAGGTTGTTCACAGGTTGAACGTAATTCAATTTCTTTTTTTTCTTCAGCAGCAATCATAGTTGACTCTATCATATCTAAAACATGGAGGGCTAATTCTCCATTACATTTATGTTTAAGTTTATTTTCAATAGCATAAATCATTTCTGATAATCCAATACCCCTATAGTTTGATTGTTTAGGTGCTTCATTGCTACGGCCACTATGATTAATAATATTAGTTTTTCCTAAAGGCATATTCTCTACTGACAAATCTTCCCAATCACTACCAAGCTTATATGAAACCTTAACAGGCCCTCCAAACATATTAGGGTCTGGCACTATGATTGATCCTTTTGTTCCATATAATTCCATGTGATTTCTCAGATGGTTCTCAACATCAAATGAAATAAAACCCTGAACAATAGTTCCATTCATAAACTCAATATCAAACATATATGAAGTTGCCATTTCTACGTCAAATTCTTTTCCCTTTTTTGGTCCAGCTTCATAAACGCGTGTGTCAGAAAATTTTTTTCCTCTTGATCGAACATTTTTAGCAGGACCGAGAAGATTCACTAAAGCTGTAAAAAAATAAGGTCCCATATCTATAACTGGGCCCCCTCCTTTTTGAAACCATGACTCAGGATTAGGATGAAAAGTTTGTACTCCAGGAAAGGCAAAGATAAAATTTCCTGTTAATATATTTCCTATTCTTCCTTCATCAATAATTTCTTTAGATAACTGACCTCCTCCTCCTAAAAAAGTATCAGGCGCATTACCTAAATAAAGATTATTACTTAGAGCCAAATCAAATAATTCCTTTGCTTCGTTAAATTTTAAAGACATAGGTTTTTCACAGTAAACATGCTTTCCTGTCTGCAGAACTTTTTTACTTACTTCATAGTGAGCTTGGGGGATAGTTAAATTAAGAATAATATCAACATCTTTATTAGAAAGAATTTCTTCAACCGTCTGAGCTTTAATATTATAGTTAGCTGCACAATCTTTTGCCGCTACTTCATTAATGTCAGCACAGGCTATAAAATTTATATTATTAAAATATTCCTGACTTCTAAAGTAAGTCTCTGCAATATTTCCACATCCAATTAAGCCAATATTTTTCATTGATTTTTTTAATTAATATTAATTAATTATTTGCATAGTTTTTTTGAATACTCTACAATTTTTTCTATAGTGGGTATATAATTTTCTTCTAAATTAGGCGCTACTGGTGCAGGTGTGTCTTCTGCTGTATATCTAATTACTGGTTTTAATAAATTTGTATAACAATGCTCAAAAATAATTGAAGTTATTTCACTAGGAACTCCTGCAGTGTAACAACTTTCACTTAATACCAAAGCTCTTTTGGTTTTCTTTACGGATTCTATAATCGTTTCTCTATCAAGGGGGTTTAAAGTTCTCAAATCAACTACTTCTACATCTATTTTTTGTTTCGCTAGTTCTTCAGCAGCTTTTTCAGCAAAATTTACCATTCTAGAATAACTTATTATAGAGAGATCCTTTCCTTTTTTTCTGATTTTAGCTTTTCCAAAAATTTGATCAGGGTTATTTTTATCAAGAACGCCTGAGGTATTATACAATAACTTGTGCTCAATAAATATTGTTGGATTATTAATCTTTAGAGCTGTTCTTAATAGATGGTAAGCATCATTAGGAGTGTATGGAATTGATAAATACAATCCCGGAGTATGCATAATCCATGTTTCTAAACTTTGAGAATGTTGAGCTCCTGCTGATCTTCCTGTTCCACCTTGTGCTCTTAATATCATTGGAGCATTAATTTGGCCTCCAAACATATAACGAACTTTTGCTAATTGATTAGCAATTTGATCCATCGACATTCCAAAAAAATCTACATACATTAATTCTGCTATTGGACGTAAACCTGTCAATGCTGCACCCATTGAAGCACCAACTATAGCAGCCTCAGAAATTGGAGTATCAATAATTCTTTTTGGACCAAATAATTTTAATAAATCTTTTGTAGCTCCATATGCACCTCCGTATGCAGCAACATCTTCACCCATTACAATAATTTTTTCATCTTCTTGCATAGAATCATGTATTGCTAATCGTAATGCGTCTCTAAAAGTAATTTTTTCGTAATAATTTTTATTTAAATCTGACATGAGTTTTAAGACAAAATTTTATTTATTCTTTCTTCAACACTAATAGGCAAAGGCTCGCTCTCATCGTATACATCAGTAAAAATTTCTTTTTGGTTATTAAGAGGTGAATTAATAGCAAAATCCATAGCTTCATCCATTTCAATAGAAATTTTTTCATTTATTTTTTTAATTTCATCTTCATTCATAATTTTATTTTTTAACATTTGATTAGAGGCATAAGAGATGGGGTCTGACTTTCTCATTTTAATTTCTTCTTCTTCACTTCGATAGGGACTTTTATCCATTCTCGCATGACCAAAAAATCTATAACACTCAACTTCTATAAAACCTGGTTCAAATTTTCTTGCTTTATCAATAATTTCCTTAGATTTGACATATGCATTCTCAATATCTAAATCATCAATATGTAAGGTATTTAAACCAAAAGAAGCTGCTCTTTTCGAAAAATCTTTAAGGCCAGCAGCATTGTCAATCTTTGTTCCCATACCATATTGATTATTGATACAACAAAATACGACAGGTAATTTCCATAGGGAAGCCATATTCATACTTTCATATAAAATTCCCTGTTGCATTGCTCCATCTCCAAAAAATGCAACAGATACTTTGTCTTCTTCTAAATATTTAGAACTCAATCCTGCCCCAACAACTGTAGGTATTCCACCTCCAACTATGGCATTTGCTCCTAAATGTCCTAGTTTCATATCTGCAATATGCATTGAGCCACCTTTTCCCTTGCAATATCCATCTTTTTTTCCAGCGATTTCTGCCATCATTTTTTTTGGATCTCCTCCTCTTGCGATAAATATACCATGACCTCTATGGTGAGTTGTAAAAGTATCTTGCTTTTGCATTGCAGCCCCTAAACAAGTTGGTCCTAATTCTTCACCAATTGATAAATGCAACATTGTTCCTGCTGTTTCACCTTTAATAAAAAGTTCCCCAACTCTTTCTTCAAACGTTCTAATTCTTTTCATTGTCGTATAAAGATTGGGAAGTAATGTATTAGATTGGGTCATACTTAAAAATTAAATTGTTTCAAAAATAGCAATATCATTTCCCACCTCTATTTCTTCACCCTCTTGATAAAGAGTTTTGATAAGCTTGCCATTTTCTAAAGCAGGAAGTTCTACTGTTGTTTTGTCACTTTCAATTTCAGCAATAATTTGACCTCTAGAAAATTCTTCTCCTACTTTAATACACCATTTAGTGATAGTTCCTGTCTCCATTGTTTCCCCAAGGCGAGGTAAGGATATTTTTTTCTCCATAATTTTTTTTAAACTATATTAAAAATTTTACAAAATATTATATTAATTTTTTGCTTTATATCCTATTCCTATATCATTTACTGACTTACTTACATCCATTATTTTAGGATAAGGATATTGAAGTCCTAATAATTGTTTAATTCTATCATTAGAATTTTTTTTAAAAGATTCATCGAGATATGAAACTAGATCTTCTACTGGTTTTATATATTTAGGTAAAAACTCTATTAATATGGCAGCGCGTTGATTTTGAGACTTGTTTGGCATAGCTCCATGCCAGCAATTTCCATTAAAAAAAATAATATCTCCTGGTGAACCTATCATTTGTTGTTTATTTGAAAAATCATCATTGGCATTGGGATAATGAAGTTTTTTTTGTGAGCCAGGTATATATCCCGTGGCACCAGATAAAGCAGAACATTCATCCAAAGGAATTGTAACTTGGCAATTTTGAGGAAAAGAACTGTTTAAACCCAAA